>NZ_JBJLSH010000002.1:0-209714 GCF_050871905.1 Kineococcus haloalkalitolerans | reverse complement strand
CGCGGGCGCAGCCCACCCGCCGCCCCCCCCCCCGGCCCCCCCCCCGGGGGGCCGGCCGGCCCCCCCCCCCCCCCCCCCCCCCCCCCCCCCCCCCCCCACCCCCCCCGCCCCCCGGGCGGCCCCGCGCCCCGCCCCCCCCCCCCGCGCCACCCGGACCGCCTCGTCGGCCTCCTCGACGCGGCGCAGGAGGGCCTCGTCGACCACCAGGCCGCCCAGGGCCGCGCGCGCGGCCGCCACGTCGCGCTCGGCGGCGTCGTGCTCGGCCAGCCGGGCGGCCAGCCGCCGCAGGGTCTCCGCGTCCTCGGCCGCGCGGGCGGCCGCGCGGGCCCGCGACCAGGCCGCCCGGGCGGCGTCGGCGTCCTCGCCCGCCTCCGCGCGCGCGGCCTCCAGCCGGGACGTCAGCGCTGCGGCCTCGCCCTCGGCGGCGCGCAGCCGCACCAGCTCCTCCTCCTGGCGGGCCAGCTCACCGGCGCGGCGAGCGGCGTCCTCGGCCAGCTGCCGCCGGCGCTCCACGGCGGCGCGGGCCTCCTCGGCGGCCCGCGCGCGCTGCACGACGACCTCGTCGCCGGCGCGGACGCGGGCCCGCAGCTCCTCCAGCGCCCGCACCGCTGCGCGCTGGCCGTCCGCCTCGGCCGCGGTGCGGTCGCGGTGCTCGCGCAGCCGCCCGCGCTCGGCGACCAGGGCGGCGTGCCGCTCGACGTCGGCGGCGACCTCGGCCAGCGCCCGCGCGGCCGCGTCGCGCTCGGCGACGGCGCGCTCCAGCTCCTCACCGCACGCGCGGAAGCGGGCGGTGGGCCGCCCCGAGGCGGTGAGGAACTCCGCCCGGCGGGCGGCGACCCGCTCCAGCAGGTCCTCGGCGCCGTCCCCGCCGTCCCCGCCCGACGTGCCGCCCGCCGCGGCGTCCAGCGCGGCGGCCAGCGCGGTGCTGCCCGCCACCGACGTGTCCAGCGGGGCGCCCTGCAGCAGGCGCAGCGCCCGCCACAGGCCCTCGTCCAGGGTCTCGGCGAGGATCGCCAGGACGCGGGCGTGCGCCTCCTCGCCCGTCAGCTGCTCGCGGCGCGGGGCCGAGACCGTCAGCGCGGTCGCCGGCCGCGAGTGCCACTGCTTGCGGTACGTGAAGCGGTACGGGCCGCAGGACAGCTCCGCCTCGACCGAGGTGGGCGCGTCGCGGTGCACCGGCTTGACGGCCAGCACCGAGCTCTTGCGCGAGGAGTGCTTCTCCGTCAGCAGCATGTCCAGGGCCTCGACCACGGACGTCTTGCCGACCTCGTTGGCGCCCTCCAGGACCACCACGCCGGCCTCGGGCAGGTGCAGCTCGCGGTGCTCGACGCCGCGGAAGTCCTTCAGGAGCAGGCGGTGCACCTTCACGCGCGCGGCCCCCCGCCCGCCAGCCGGTGCAGCAGCGCCAGGGCGTCCCGGGCCACCACCGGGTCCGGCCCGCCCACCCCGCCGCTGCCGCCGTGGTCCGCCCGCCCGGCCAGCTCCGCCAGCTCGGCCACCGCGCCGTCCGCCCAGCCGCCCAGGCCGAGGTCGCTCAGCTCGGCGTCGGCGGGCAGCACCACCAGGTCGGTGTGCCGCTCCCACTCCTGCACGCCCGCGAACAGGTGCCGCTGGGCCTCCAGCAGGTCGTCCAGCTCCGCCTTCTGCGCCAGCGTCAGCGTCCCGGTCAGGCTGAGCGTGACGACCGTGCGGTCCTTCGCGGGCATCGCCGTCAGCCGCTCGCGCAGCGCGGCCAGCGACTCGTCGGAGTCCAGCTCGGCGCGCACCAGCGGGAACGCCCACGTGCCCACCCGCACCGGCTCCACCTTCGCCGGCGAGGAGCTGTCCAGCTCCACGACGAGCACGTTGCCGGGGTCCACCTCGCGCCGGTCGGTCACCTCCGGGCTGCCCGCGTACCAGACGGCGCCCGAGGGCCCGACCCGCGTCGTGGAGTGCCGGTCGCCCAGCGCCACGTAGTGCAGCCGGCCGTCGGCCAGCGCCTCCTCCAGCGGGGCCAGGGCGATGCGGGCGGGGTCGTCGCGGTCGGGGGACAGCGCGTCCACCGCCCCGTGCCCGGCCACCACGCGCAGGGTGCCGTCGGCCGGCAGCCCCGCCACGGCCTGCGCGACCAGGTCGCTCAGGGGGCGCTTGGACGTCCACGGGGCGGCGACCAGCTCCACGCCCGGGCGCACCTCGTGCGGGCCGGGGGTGTCCAGCACGTGCACACCCGGCGCCGAGCGCACCTCCGGCGAGCGCAGCACCGAGGAGGCGTCCAGCGGGTCGTGGTTGCCCGGCAGCAGGTAGACGGGCACCCCGCCGTCGGCGAGGGCCTCCAGCGCCCGCGCCACCACGCGCGGGCCGACGGCGTTGGACTCGAAGACGTCGCCGCAGACGAGGACGAACTCGGCGTCGCGCTCGCGGGCCAGCTGACCGGTGCGGCGCACCGCGTCGGTGCGGGCGGCGGTGTAGCGCGGTTGCGCGTCGGCGTCCAGGAAGTGCCGGGTCATGCCCAGCTGCCAGTCGGCGGTGTGGACGAACCGGAGCGGTGCCATGCCCCCGACGCTAGGTCAGGACGCCGACACCGCCGGCACCGGCGCGTCCCGACGTGCCGCGCGCGCCGCCCGGCCCCCGCTCAGGCGCTCGCGCGGGGCAGCGCGCTGGCCCGCCAGCCGCCCGGTCCCGGGCGCGGGGGCAGGCCGAGCACGTGCCGGCGGTCGGCCCAGCGCGAGCGCGGGGCCGGTGCCCCGGCCGCCGGCTCCGCCGCCGCCGCGGTGCTCAGCGTGCTGGTGAGCACGACGGTCAGCGCCGCCAGCTCCTCCGGCTCGGGGTGGCCGCGCTCGATCCGCAGCGACCCCAGCAGTTCCGCGGCCTCCAGCGCCACGCGCGTCCCCTCCTCGTCGTCCCGCGCCGGCCCGCCCGTCGCGGCGGTGCTCATCGCCGGTTCACCGCTGGCTCACAGCGGGATGTTCCCGTGCTTCTTGGCGGGCAGGACCGCCCGCTTCGTCGCCAGCGCCCGCAGCGCGCGCGTCACCTGCACGCGCGTCTCCGAGGGGGCGACGACCGCGTCGACGTACCCGCGCTCGGCGGCCACGTACGGGTTGGCCAGCTCCTCCTCGTACTCCTCCACGAGCCGGCGGCGGCGCTCCTCGACGTCCTCGCCGGCCTCGGCGGCCGCCTTCAGCGTCGCCCGGTGCAGGATGTTCACCGCGCCCTGCGCGCCCATCACGGCGATCTGCGCGGTGGGCCAGGCCAGGCACACGTCGGCGCCCATCTCCTTGCTGCCCATGACGATGTACGCGCCGCCGTACGCCTTGCGGGTGATGACGGTGACCAGCGGGACGGTGGCCTCGGCGTAGGCGTACAGCAGCTTCGCGCCGCGGCGGATGATCCCGTTCCACTCCTGGTCGGTGCCGGGCAGGAAGCCGGGCACGTCGACGAACGTCAGGACCGGGACGTTGAACGCGTCGCACAGGCGCACGAAGCGGGCGGCCTTCTCCGAGGCGTCGATGTCCAGGGTGCCGGCCAGCTGCTGCGGCTGGTTGGCCACGACGCCGACCGAGCGCCCCTCCACGCGGCCGAACCCGCACAGCACGTTGGGCGCGAACAGCTCGTGGACCTGCAGGAACTCGCCGTCGTCGAGGACGCCGGTGACGACCTGGAGCATGTCGTAGGGCTGGTTGGCGGCGTCGGGGACGATCGTGTCCAGCAGCAGGTCGTGCTCGTCGACCTCCAGGCCCGCCGGCTCCTCCGCCGGCACCACGGGCGCCTCGGACAGGTTGTTCGAGGGCAGGTAGGACAGCAGCTCGCGCACGTAGGCGATCGCCTCGTCCTCGTCGGGGGACAGGTGGTGCGCCACCCCCGAGCGCGTCGTGTGGGTGCGGGCCCCGCCCAGCTCCTCGAAGCCGACGTCCTCGCCGGTGACGGTGCGGATGACGTCCGGGCCGGTGACGAACATGTGCGAGGTCTCGTCGACCATCACCGTGACGTCGGTCAGGGCGGGGGAGTACACCGCGCCGCCCGCGCACGGGCCGACGATGAGGGAGACCTGCGGGACCACGCCGGAGGCGTGCACGTTGCGCCGGAAGATCCGCGCGTACTGCACCAGGGAGGCCACGCCCTCCTGGATCCGCGCGCCGCCGCCGTCGTTGATGCCGATCACGGGGCAGCCGGTCGTGGCGGCGAACTCCTGCAGCTTGGCGATCTTGGCGCCGTGCACCTCGCCCAGCGAGCCGCCGAAGGCCGTGAAGTCCTGCGCGTAGACCGCCACGGGCCGCCCGTCCACGGTGGCGTAGCCGGTGACGACGCCGTCGCCGTCGACGTGCTTGGCGGCCATCCCGAAGGCCGTGGCCGTGGAGCGGGCGAAGCCGTCCAGCTCCACGAAGGAGTCCTCGTCGACCAGCGCGGCGATGCGCTCGCGGGCGGTCTTCTTGCCGCGGGGGTGCTGGCGGGCCGCGGCGCGCTCGTCGGCGGCGGCCACGGCCTCGTGGGCGCGCCGGTGCAGCTCGGCCAGCCGGCCGGCCGTGCTGCGCGGGTCGGGCGCTCCCGGGGCCGCGCCGGGCGCGGGGTCGAGGGGGGACTCCACGGGCGCCTGGGGACTGCTCACGGGGCGGCAGCGTAACGGCCGGGCCCGCGCGCGGGCAGCCGTCGGCGCCCCGGGCGGCCGGTGCGGGGGGCCGTGCGGGTAGCTTGACGTCGAGGGAACGGCGCGCGCACCGCTTGACACCCCCTCCGCCCGCCGGGTGGAGTCCGGGGGTCGGCGCGCGCGCCGGCGAGGACGCGCAGCCATCGACCACCGACGGCGGTGGCACCCGGAGGAGGGGGAGCAGTGGCCAAGATCAAGGTGCAGGGACCGGTCGTCGAGCTCGACGGCGACGAGATGACCCGGATCATCTGGCAGTTCATCAAGGACCGCCTGGTGCACCCGTACCTGGACGTCGACCTGGAGTACTACGACCTCGGCGTCGAGAGCCGGGACGCGACCGACGACCAGATCACGATCGACGCCGCCAACGCGATCAAGAAGGCGGGCGTCGGCGTCAAGTGCGCCACCATCACCCCCGACGAGGCCCGCGTCGAGGAGTTCGGCCTGAAGAAGATGTGGCGGTCCCCGAACGGGACGATCCGCAACATCCTCGGCGGCGTCATCTTCCGCGAGCCCATCATCATCTCGAACATCCCGCGCCTGGTGCCGGGCTGGACCAAGCCGATCATCGTGGGCCGCCACGCCTTCGGCGACCAGTACCGCGCGACCGACTTCCGCTTCCCCGGCGAGGGCACGCTGACCGTCACCTTCACCCCGAAGGACGGCTCGGAGCCCATCGAGCACGAGGTGTTCCAGGCGCCCGGAGCCGGTGTCTCGCTGTCGATGTACAACCTCGACAGCTCCATCGTGGACTTCGCCCGCGCGTCGCTGAACTACGGCCTGGCCCGCGGGTACCCGGTGTACCTGTCCACGAAGAACACGATCCTCAAGGCCTACGACGGCCGTTTCAAGGACATCTTCGAGGAGGTGTTCCAGGCCGAGTTCAAGGAGAAGTTCGCCGAGGCGGGCATCACCTACGAGCACCGCCTCATCGACGACATGGTCGCCGCCTCCCTGAAGTGGGAGGGCGGCTACGTGTGGGCCTGCAAGAACTACGACGGCGACGTGCAGTCCGACACGGTCGCGCAGGGCTTCGGCTCGCTGGGCCTGATGACCTCCGTGCTGACCACCCCCGACGGGGGCGTCGTGGAGGCGGAGGCCGCGCACGGCACCGTGACGCGCCACTACCGCCAGCACCAGCAGGGCAAGCCCACCTCGACCAACCCGATCGCCTCGATCTACGCGTGGACGCGCGGGCTGGCCCACCGCGGCAAGCTCGACTCCACCCCCGAGGTCACCGGCTTCGCCGAGACCCTCGAGGACGTCGTCGTCAAGACCGTCGAGAGCGGCAAGATGACCAAGGACCTCGCCCTGCTGGTCGGCCCGGACCAGGCCTGGCAGACCACCGAGGAGTTCCTCGCGACGCTCGACGAGAACCTCGCCGCGCGCCTGCGCTGACCCGCGCCCCGGCCGCCGCGCCGGCACGCCGACGGCCCCCGTCCCGCCCGGGACGGGGGCCGTCGCGCGTCCGGGACCGGGTCCCGCGCCGCGACGGGCCGGTGGGCGCCGTCACGTCCGCGTCACACGGGGCGGGCCCGTGTGACGCTCTCGTGACATCCTCCGCGGACCCCCCGTTCCGGCGCGCACCCGGTGCCGTGACCGGCGCAGGCTGGCGCCAGTCCGAGACACCGATCAGAGGAGCGGGACATGCTGCGGGACAACGTCACCAACCCCTTCGCCCGGGCCGCCGCCGCGGGCGTGCTGGCCTTCTCGGTGGTCGGCCTGACCGGCTGCGGCGACACGGCCGGGCCCGAGGAGGGGGTGAGCGTCGAAGACGTCCAGGAGGGTGGGGACAGCACCGAGGAGCCCGGCGCCGAGGTCTACGACGACGTCTACGGCTCGGCGTTCTACGACGGGCTGAACGAGTACTACGGCGAGGAGGTCACCGTCTCCGCGGACGTCAACACGGTGGTCGACGACACCTCGTTCGTCATCGCCGGCACCGACGACACCAGCGTCGACCCGATGCTGGTCATCGGTGCCGACTCGACGAGCGAGCTGGAGCCCGGGCTCACCGTGCGGGTGACGGGCACCGTCTACGAGACCTTCGACCTCACGACGGTGGAGGAGGAGCTCGGGACGGACCTGGACGACGAGCTGTTCGGCGACTACGACGCCCAGCCGTACATCGACGCCACGAACGTCGACGAGACCGTCGCCTCCGACACCTGAGGCCCCGCCGCCGGTGCCCCGGGCGGCCCCGGCGCGGGGCCGCCCGGGCGGCCCCGGCGCGGCCGCGGGCGCGCGGGCGTCCCGCCCGCCGTCCGCGCGCACGCGCGGTCCACCGGCCGTGACGACGTGCGCTCGCGCACGGGCGAGGCCACCATCGGTCGGTGCCCAGGACCGTGCTCGTCGTCGAGGACGACCCCGCTGTGCGCCGCACCACGAGCATGCTGCTCGCGGCCGAGTCCTACGACGTCGAGGAGGTGGCCACCGGTGCCGACGCCGTCGCCCGGGCCGCCCGCGGCGGCCTGGACGTGGTGGTGCTGGACCTGATGCTCCCCGACCTGGACGGCTTCGAGGTGTGCCGGCGCATCCGGCGCACCAGCACGGTGCCGGTCATCATGGTGACCGCCCGCAGCGACAGCCACGACGTCGTCGCCGGGCTGGAGGCCGGCGCCGACGACTACGTCTCCAAGCCGTTCGTCCCCCAGGAGCTCAGCGCCCGCGTGCGGGCCTCCCTGCGGCGCGGCGGGCGCGCCGACCACGCCGACCCCGTGCGCGTGGGCGACCTGGAGGTCCGGCCGCAAGACGGCCTGGTGACCCGGGACGGCGACCCCGTGGACCTGACGCGGACGGAGCTGCGCCTGCTGTGCGAACTGGCGAGGGTGCCCGGCCGGGCGGTGACCCGCGAGGAGCTCCTGGAGAAGGTGTGGGGCTACGACTACTTCGGCGACCACCGGCTGGTGGACGTCCACATCCGCCGCCTGCGGCTGAAGGTGGAGGAGGACCCGGGGAACCCGCGCCACGTCCAGACGGTCCGCGGCACGGGGTACCGCGTGCAGCCGTGACGTCCCCCGCCGGGCCGCGCGGGCGCAGCCGCTGGTGGACCTCCCTGCGGGGCCGTTCCAGCCTGGCGTTCGCCGGCCTCGCCCTGGTGCTGACCCTCGCCGTCGCCGTCAGCGTGTGGGTCGTCGTGACGACCTACCTCACGGGGCACCGGGAGCGGGTCACCGTGACCCAGGCGCTGAACAACGCCGCCCAGCTGCAGCGCGGCCTGGGTGCGCAGGGCCTGACGCCGACCGAGCTGCTCGCGCAGCTGCCCCGGGAGACCGGCTCCGCGTCGCTGGCCCTCGTCGACGGCCAGTGGTCGACCACGTCCCTGTCCACCGGCAGCCGCGACGTGCCCGAGGGACTGCGCCGCCTCGTCGTCTCCGGCGCGAGCGGTCACCAGCGGGCCGAGGTCGGCGGTCGCACGCAGCTCGTCGTCGGGGTGCCGCTCGCGGCGCCCGGGACGGCCTACTTCGAGGTCTTCCCGCTGCAGGAGCTGGACGAGGCCCACCGCGCCCTCGGGATCGCGCTGTCGGTGGCCGTGCTGGTCGTCCCCCTGCTGGCCCTCGTCCTCGGGCGCTGGGTCACCGGGCCGGTCATGCGGCCCCTGGACCGGGTGGCCGCTGCGGCCGCGGCCGTCGCCGGGGGCGACCTGGACGCGCGCATCGACCCCGGCGGCGACCGCCACCTGGCACCCATCGCGGCGTCCTTCAACGCCACGGCGGCCCACCTCGCGCGCCGGGTGCGCGCGGACGCCCGCTTCGCCTCCGACGTGGCCCACGAGCTACGCACGCCGCTGACGACGGTCGGCAGCGCCGCCCACGTCCTCGGCTCCCACCGCGCCGCGCTCCCGCCGTCCGGCCGCGACGGGCTCGACCTGCTCGTCGCGGAGGTCGAGCGCCTCCAGCGGCTCGTGCAGGACCTGCTGGAGATCTCCCGGGCGGACTCCGGGACCGCCGACGTCGTCCTGGAACCGCTGGTGCTGGCGGACCTCGTGCGCCGCTCGGTGCCCGCGGCCCTGCTGCCGCTCGTCCACGTCGACGCCGGCGCCCGGGACGTCGTCGTCACCGCGGACCGCAGGCGGCTGCACCAGGTCCTGCGCGCCCTCGTCGACAACGCCGAGCGCCACGCGGGCGGGATCACCGCGATCACCGTGCGGACCGCGCCGGGGGCGGACGCGGGCGGCGCCGGGCGCGGCCTGGTCGTCGTCGACGACGCCGGGCCGGGGATCCCGCCGGAGGAGCGCGAGCGGGTCTTCGAGCGCTTCGCGCGCGGCCGCAGCGCGGTGCGCGGCGCCGGCGGGAGCGGCGGCCTGGGGCTGTCCCTGGTCGAGCGCCACCTGCACGCCTGCTGCGGGACGGTCACCGTCGAGGACGCGCCCGAGGGGGGAGCCCGGTTCGTCGTGGAGCTGCCCGTGCACGCCGACGACCCGCCCGCGACGGCGACCGCCGGTGGGGAGGGTCCGGCGTGACGCGCCGCCGGGCCGCTCGCCGGGGCGCCGGCGCCCGCACGGTCCTCGGGTGCGCCGCGGTGACCGCGGTGACCGCGCTGGCCGGCTGCGGGGTGCGGCCGCAGGCCGACCCCGTCGTCCTCGACGTCCCGACGGTCGACGGCGGCACCCGCCCGGCGCCCGGCGGGGAACGGCTGGTGCTCCCCGTCTACCTCGTCCGCGACGGCCGGCTGGTCGCGGTGGAGCGCGGGGTGCCGGCCGCCTCCGTGCAGGTCGCCCTCGACCAGCTGACCGCCGGCCCCACCCGGCAGGAGGTCGACGGCGGGGTGCGCACCGCGCTCACCCCCCAGCGGGTGGCGGTGGCGGTCACCGACCCGCCACCGCCCGAGGGCTCGGTCGTGCTCGCCGCCGACCGCAGCCTGGACAGCGTGCCGGGCGGCGACCAGCTCCTGGCCATCGGGCAGCTGGTGTGGACGGTCACGGCGATGCCGGGCGTCGACTCGGTGCACCTGGCCGTCGAGGGCAGCCTCGTGGAGGTGCCCACCGACGCCGGCCTGGACCGCGGGCCGGTGGACCGCTCGGACTACCGCAGCATCGCGCCGCTGCCCCCGTCCCCGGTGCCCCCCTCACCCGGCTCCGCGTCACCCGGTGGGCCGCCGACCGGCAGCGCGACGGTGCCCGGGCGCCCCTGAGCCGGGCATCATGGTCCGTCCCGTCGAGGGCCGCCGACCCGGAGCGGCCCCGGCGCGAGCGACAGGGAGACCGTGAAGATCGTCTACTACAGCTTCGGGGGCCGGTACGCCGACAACCCGCGAGCGATCCACCAGCGGCTGCTCGCCCGAGGCGCCGAGGGCGTCGAGCACGTCTGGCTGGCGGGCCCGGGCCGTACCTTCCCGCCCGGGACGGTGACCGCGGCCTGGGGGACGCCGGAGACGGTGGCCGCGCTGGAGAGCGCCGACCTCGTGGTCGCCGACAACCACCTGCCGGCCTTCCGCAAGAAGCCCGGCGCCACCTACCTGCAGACGTGGCACGGCACCCCGCTCAAGCGCATCCACCGCGACGCGGTCTTCACCCAGCCCGACGGCGAGGACGTCATGCGCCGCCTGGACGACGACGTCACCCGCTGGGACGTCCTGCTCGTGCCCAGCGACGCCGCGCACGGCCCGCTGACCGGTGCCTTCCGCTACACCGGCCACGCGCCGGTCACCGGCTACCCGCGCAACGACGCCCTCGTCGGCGAGCCCGCGGCCCGCCGCCGCGAGGAGGTGCGCGAGCGGCTGGGCATCCCCGCCGGGCGCACCGCCGTCCTGTACGCGCCCACCTGGCGCGACGACGAGCGCTTCGGCGACGGCCCCGACTTCCGCCTCGCGCTGGACCTGGACCGCTTCCACCAGCGCCTGGGCGACGACGCCGTCCTGCTGCTGCGCCTGCACTACCTCGTGGCCGGCGCCCTGGGCACGGTGGACGCGCCGGGCGTGCTGGACGTGTCGGCCCACCCCGACATCAACGACCTGTACCTGGCCGCCGACGTCCTCGTCAGCGACTACTCCTCCGCGCAGTTCGACTTCGCCGTCACCGGCAAGCCCGTCGTGTCCTACGTGTACGACATCGAGCGCTACCGGGACAGCCTGCGCGGCTTCTACTTCGACCCGTACGCGATCGCGCCCGGGCCGATGCTGACGACGACCGAGGAGGTCCTCGACGCCGTCGCCGACCTCGACGCCCTGCGCGCCGAGCACGCCGACCGCTACCGGGTCTTCCGGCAGCGGTTCTGCCACCGCGAGGACGGGCGCTCGGCCGACCGCGTGCTCGACCTCGTCCTGTCCCCGGCACCCGCCCCGATGGAGGTGCGCTCGTGAACGACGTCCCCACCACCCCCGCCGACGTCCAGGCCGTCGTCCTGGCCGCCGGCCTCGGCACCCGGCTCGGCCGGCCGCTGCCGAAGTCGCAGACCGTCCTGCGCGACGGGCGCACGATCATGCGCCAGCAGGTCGACAACCTGCGCGCCGTCCTGGGCCGCGTCCCCGTCACGGTCGTCGTCGGCTTCAAGGCGACGGTGATCATGGAGGCCCACCCGGACCTGCTGTTCGCCTACAACGAGCTGTTCGACTCCACGAACACCTCCAAGAGCCTGCTGCGGGCGCTGACGCTGTCCCAGCACGGCGGCGTGCTGTGGATGAACGGCGACGTCGTGTTCGACCCGCGGGTGCTGCAGGTGGTGCGCCCGCACCTGGAGCGCGACGAGACGTTCGTGTGCGTCAACACCGCCGCCGTCGGCGAGGAGGAGGTCAAGTACACCGTCGACGACGACGGGTACGTGCGGGAGCTGTCGAAGACCGTCGTCGGCGGGCTCGGCGAGGCCGTCGGCATCAACTACGTGTCCTCCACCGACAAGGCGCTGCTGCGCGAGGAGCTGCGCGCCTGCGCCGACACGGACTACTTCGAGCGCGGCATCGAGACGGCCATCGCCCGGGGGATGCGGGTGCTGCCCGTGGACGTGTCCGCCTACGACGTCGTCGAGGTGGACTTCGAGGAGGACCTGCAGCGCGCCGACCGCATCGACGCGGAGAACCTGCGGCTGGGCAGCTCCGCCCGCTGATCCCCCGCCGACCGGTCCACCCGCGGGCGGGCCGGTCGGCGCGGAGCGGGGGTCAGCGGAAGACGACGGTGCGGTGGCCGTCGAGCAGCACCCGCTGCTCGGCGTGCCAGCGCACCGCGCGCGCCAGCGTGCGCGCCTCCACGTCCTGCCCGACGCGGACCAGGTCGGCGGGGGAGTGGCGGTGGTCCACCCGCTCGACCTCCTGCTCGATGATCGGGCCCTCGTCCAGGTCGGCGGTCACGTAGTGCGCGGTCGCGCCGATGATCTTCACGCCGCGGTCGTGGGCCTGGTGGTACGGCTTGGCGCCCTTGAAGCTCGGCAGGAACGAGTGGTGGATGTTGATGGCCCGCCCCGCCAGCTGCCGGCACAGCCCGTCGGACAGGACCTGCATGTAGCGGGCCAGCACCACCAGCTCCACGTCCAGCTCGCCCACCAGCTCCAGCAGCCGCTCCTCGGCGCGCTCCTTGGAGGCCGCGTCGCCCGTCACCACCGGCACGTGGTGGAACGGCACGCCGTAGAAGTCCGCCAGCGGCGCCAGGTCGGTGTGGTTGGAGACCACGGCCGCCACGGCCAGCGGCAGGTCGCCCGAGCGCACCCGGAAGAGCAGGTCGTTCAGGCAGTGGCCCTGCTTGGAGCACATCACCAGGGTGCGCACCGGCTCGTCGGCCGGGCTCATCCGCCAGTCCAGGTCGAAGCGCGAGGCCACGACCTCCAGGTTCGCCCGCAGCGCCTCGTCGCTCGCGCCCGCGTCGAAGGCCACCCGCATCGAGAACAGCCCGCTGTCGGGGTCCCCGAACTGCTGGCTCTCGGTGATGTTCGCGTCGAGGGCGACCAGCGCCCCCGTCACGGCGTGGACGATGCCGGGGCGGTCGGGGCAGGACAGGGTCAGGACCCTCGGGCGCGTGCTCACGCCGTGAAGCCTAGGCTTCGGTCCGTGCCCGAACGACCGACGGCCCCCGGCCCCGACGGCGCCGGGCCGCCGTCCGTCTTCGCCGGCGCCAAGGAGGTCCTGCGCCAGAGCGGCCCCCGGCCGCTGGTGCCCGGTGGCAGCGGCCTGGCGCAGCTCAAGGCCGTCGTGGGCACCCTGGAGCGCGACGAGGACCCCGACACGATCGTCCTGGGCGCCGTCCCCTTCGACCTGTCGCAGCCCGGCGCGCTGCGGGTGGGCCCGGCCGAGCGCAGCCAGGGCCCGCTGCGCGGGGCGCCCGGGCGCCGGCCCACCGTGGCCTCCAGCCGGCCCGTGCCGCCGCCGCAGGTGTACGCCGAGGAGGTGCGCGTCGCGCTGGAGCGCATCGGCGCCGGGGAGGCGGAGAAGGTCGTCCTGGCCCGCTCCCTGGAGCTGACCGGCCTGGAGGAGTGGTCGGTGCCCGACCTCGCCGCCCGCCTGGCCGGGCGCAACCCCGCCGCCACCGCGCTGGCCGTGCCGGTGGACGACCCCGCCCGCCCCGACGCCCGCTGGCTGGTCGGCGCCAGCCCCGAGCTGCTGCTGCGCCGGCGCGGGCCCAGCGTGCTGCTGCGCCCGCTGGCCGGGTCCATCCCCCGCTCGCCGGAGCCGACGGAGGACCTGCGCCGCGCCGAGGCGCTCATGGGCAGCGAGAAGGACCGCCGCGAGCACGCCTACGTCGTCGAGGCCGTCGTCGAGGGCCTCAAGCCGTTCTGCCGCACCGTCAGCGCCCCCGAGCCGGAGCTGCTGGCCACCCCCGCCGTCTGGCACCTGGCCACCCGGGTCACCGCGCTGCTCACCGACCGCAGCACCACCGCGGTGGACCTCGTGGCCGCCCTGCACCCCACCCCCGCCGTCGGCGGCACCCCGCGCGCCGGCGCCCTCGCGGTCATCCGCGACGTGGAGCAGCTCGAGCGCGGCCTGTACGCCGGGGCGGTGGGCTGGCAGGACGGCGACGGCGACGGCGAGTGGGTCGTCGCGGTGCGCTGCGCGGAGGTGCGCGGGCGCTCCCTGCGCATCTTCGGCGGCGCCGGCATCGTCGCCGGGTCCGTGCCCAGCGCCGAGGTGGAGGAGACGGCCGCCAAGATGCGGACCGTCCTGGACGCGGCCGTCGGCTAGCCTGGACCGGCCGCGACTGGCGCGGGTGGGGAACCACCGGGGAGCGGCAACGGGTGCGCACCGGCCGGGTGCGCGGCCCGCCGTGCACGGGGTCGTCCGCCTGGGCCTCGCGTCGTCCCCCGCCGCCTCCCGAGGAGCGAACGTGACCGACGTCCTGCCCCAGACCACCGCCCCCGGCGTCACCGACCGGCCGCTGGCCGAGGTCGACCCCGAGATCGCCGCCGTCCTGGACGCCGAGCTCGGCCGCCAGCGCGACACCCTCGAGATGATCGCCAGCGAGAACTTCGCCCCGCGCGCCGTCCTCGAGGCGCAGGGCTCGGTGCTGACGAACAAGTACGCCGAGGGCTACCCGGGCAAGCGGTACTACGGCGGCTGCGAGCACGTCGACGTCGCCGAGGAGCTGGCCCGCACGCGTGCCAAGGAGCTGTTCGGCGCCGAGCACGCCAACGTGCAGCCGCACTCGGGCGCCACCGCCAACGCGGCCGCCATGCACGCCCTCATCCGCGGCGGCGACGGCATCCTGGGCCTGGAGCTGGCCCACGGCGGCCACCTCACCCACGGCATGAAGATCAACTTCTCGGGCCGGATGTACGACGTGTCCGCCTACGGCGTGGACCCGAAGACCTTCCGCGTCGACATGGACGTCGTGCGCGCCACCGCGCTGTCCGCTCGCCCCAAGCTGATCATCGCCGGCTGGTCGGCGTACCCCCGCCAGCTGGACTTCGCGGCCTTCCGCGAGATCGCCGACGAGGTCGGCGCGTACCTCATGGTCGACATGGCGCACTTCGCCGGCCTGGTCGCCGCCGGCCTGCACCCCAACCCCGTCCCGCACGCGCACGTGGTCACCTCCACCGTGCACAAGACGCTGGCCGGCCCCCGCTCCGGCGTCATCCTCACCACCGCCGAGCACGCGAAGAAGATCGACTCCGCGGTCTTCCCCGGCCAGCAGGGCGGCCCGCTCATGCACGCCGTGGCCGCCAAGGCCGTCGCCTTCAAGGTCGCCGCGGGCGAGGAGTTCCGCGAGCGCCAGGAGCGCACCCTGGAGGGCGCGCGCATCATCGCCGAGCGCCTGACCGCCGCCGACGCCCGCGAAGCCGGCGTGTCCGTGCTCACCGGCGGCACCGACGTGCACCTGGTCCTGGTGGACCTGCGCGAGTCGCAGCTGGACGGCCAGCAGGCCGAGGACCGCCTCCACGAGGTCGGCATCACCGTCAACCGCAACGCGGTGCCCTTCGACCCGCGCCCGCCGATGGTCACCTCCGGCCTGCGCATCGGCACCCCCGCGCTGGCCACCCGCGGCTTCGGCGCCGAGGAGTTCACCGAGGTCGCCGACGTCATCGCCCAGGCCCTCCAGCCCGGCTTCGACGCCGAGGCGCTGCGCGCGCGGGTGGCGGCGCTGACCGCCCGCTTCCCGCTGTACCCCTCCGCGCAGGCGCACGCGTGAGCGCCATCGTCCTCGACGGCAAGGCCGCCGCGGCGGCCGTCAAGGCCGACCTCGCCCAGCGCGTGGCCGCGCTGCGCGAGCGCGGCGTCGTGCCCGGGCTGGGCACCGTGCTGGTCGGCGACGACCCCGGCTCGGCGTCCTACGTGCGCGGCAAGCACCGCGACTGCGCCGAGGTGGGCATCGCCTCGATCCAGGTGGAGCTGCCCGCCACCGCCACCCAGGGCGAGGTCGAGGCGGAGGTCGCGCAGCTGAACGCGAACCCGGACTGCACCGGGTTCATCGTCCAGCTGCCGCTGCCGCGCGGGATCGACGCCAACCGGGTCCTGGAGCTCGTGGACCCGGCCAAGGACGCCGACGGCCTGCACCCGACCAACCTGGGCCGGCTCGTGCTGCGGGTGGGGGAGGAGATCACCTCCCCGCTGCCGTGCACGCCGCGCGGGGTCATCGACCTGCTGCAGCGCCACGACGTGCCGCTGAAGGGTGCCGAGGTCGTCGTGGTCGGCCGCGGCGTCACCGTCGGGCGGCCCATCGGGCTGCTGCTGACCCGCCGCGGCATCGACGCCACCGTCACCCTGTGCCACACGGGCACGAAGGACCTGGCCGCCCACCTGCGCCGCGCCGACGTGGTCGTCGCGGCCGCGGGCGTGCCCGGGCTGGTGACGGCCGACGCCGTCAAGCCCGGCGCCGCCGTCCTCGACGTGGGCGTCTCGCGCGTGCCGGACCCGGCCACGGGGAGGTCGAAGCTCACCGGCGACGTCGCGCTGGACGTGGCCGAGGTCGCCGGGTACCTGGCCCCGAACCCCGGCGGGGTCGGGCCGATGACCCGCGCGCTGCTGCTGACGAACGTCGTCGAGAGCGCCGAGCGGGCCGCCGGCCTGCGCTGAGCCCGCCGCCCGGCGGCCCCGACGACGGCGTCGGGTCCGCCGGTCCGCCGGTGCGTCAGCGCGGCGCGGCGGTCCTCGCGCCGCCGCGCTCCGCGACGGCCGCCCGCGGACGGCGGCGCGCGCCGCGCAGGACGCCCGCCCCGTGCACGCCCCAGGCCACGAACAGCGGCAGCATCCCGAAGCTGTTGTGCCCGAGGACGGTGCTGAGCGCCAGGGCCAGCGGCAGGGCCGACGCCAGCCACCACGCCGCGGCGCGCGGCGCCCACCGCGAACGGAGCAGCGACACCCCCAGGACCGTCGACCCGGTCAGCACCAGGAGCTGCCCCGGCAGCATCAGCGCCAGGTAGGCGACGTCCACCACCGGCCCCCCGGCGGGGTCCGCGCTCAGCGCCGCGCCGGCCAGCGCGACACCGGCCAGGGACAGGCCCGCGCCGACGACCACGACCACCCACGACCCGCGCTCGACGCGGGTCGCCGGCCGTCGCGCGCGCCGGGCGCTCACCGCGGACACCAGCACGGCGGGGAACAGCACCGCCGCCGCCACCAGCCACGTCGCGTACACGCGCGCGGGGCTGCCGAAGCCCAGCAGCGGCTCCAGCAGCCGGTCCGCCGGCTCCGCCCACCACGTCACCGGGGGTGCCAGCGCCGGCGCCCCGTCCGGTGTCCGGAACCACGACAGCGCCAGCAGCGGCACGACGACGCACGCCCCCACCGCGGCGACCACCGCCCACCGGGCGACGGCGCGCTCCCACCTCGTTCCTCCCGCAGGGTCCTCGACCACCACGCCGACCACCGCGCCACCTCCTCCTCCGCGGGCCGCACCGACCGCGGCCCAGTCGCAGGGTCCGCCGGTGCGGCGGCCGGCGTCGTCGACCCGTGGCGGTCGGCGGGTACCGCAGCGGGTTGATGCGGCCGGTACCGGGACGGGGTTAACGTCCCGGGATGGACCCCGGTCCGCGGCACGCGCTGCGCGACCTGCCCCGCGGCGACGCCGCCCTGCCCGCCGCGCTCGGGATCGTCGCGAGCCTCGAGCACGTCCTCGGCGGCTACGGGCCGCTGTGGGCCTCCCTCGGTTCCGTCTGGTGCGCGTGCCTGGTCCTCGCGGCGCGCCGCATCGCCGGGGAGCTGACCTCGCCCGCCGTCGCAGTCCTGTACCTGGCCCCGGCGGCCGTCGGTGTGCCGGTGCAGGAGCCGGCCTCGTTCGTCCTGCTGCTGTCGCTGGCGGCCTGGAGCGCCGGCCGCCACCCGCGGCGGGAGGCGCTGTGGCCCGGTGCCGCGGCGGTCTCGGCGGCCCTCGCCGTGACCCTGCTGGGGCTGGCGGCCATCGACGGGTTCGACCGCGGCTTCGACCCCAGCGCCATGTTCGGGGCGGTCTTCACCTACCCGCCGTGGCTGCTCGGCGTCCTGCTGCGGCGCGAGCTGCGCCGCAGCGCCGACCTGGCGGTCGAGGCCGAGCGCGCCCGTGCCCGGCACGAGCGGGAGCTGCTCGAGGTCGCCGCGGTCGAGAGGCGCCGCCTCGCCCTCGAGGTGCACGACGTCGTCTCCCGCTCGCTCGCCATCGTCCTCGTGCAGGCCTCGGTCGCCGAGGACGCCGTCGACCGGGACCCGCAGGGGTGCCGACGGAGCCTGCGGCACGTGCAGGACTGCGCCCGCACGGCCGTCGGGGAGACCGGGCGGCTGCTGCGGCTGCTGCGCGACGAGACCGGCGAGCTCGGTGCTGTCCCGCGCGCCGACCTCGAGGCGCTGGAGGACCTCGTGCGGGAGGTCGAGGGCACCGGGGTGCCCGTCGACCTGGTCGTCGCCCCGGAGGACCTGCGGCGGGTGGCGCCCGAGGTGCGGGCAGGAGCCTGCGCGGTGGCCGCCGAGGGCCTGACCAACGTCGTGAAGCACGCCCCCGGAGCGGGCGCTGCCGTGACCCTGGCCGTCCACGGCGACGACCTCGCGGTGACCGTCACCAACGGGCCCCCGACCCGCCCACCGCGGGGGGTGGGTCCCGGCGGTCACGGGCTGCCGGGGCTGGCCGAGCGGGTGGCCGCCCTGGGCGGGGTGCTGCAGCACGGCCCGACCGCTGCCGGCGGTCACCGCCTGAGCGCGCACCTGCCGGTCCGCGGCGCCGGGGGAGGTGGCTGAACGGTGGTCTCCGTCGTGCTCGCCGACGACCAGGAACTCGTCCGCACCGGCCTGCGGGCCCTGCTGGAGGTCCGGGGCGTCGACGTGGTCGCCGAGGCGGCCGACGGCGTCGAGGCGCTCGAGGCGGTCGCCGCGACGGACCCGGACGTCGTCCTGCTCGACCTGCGGATGCCGCGCCTGGACGGCATCCGGGCCACCCGCCGGCTCGTCGAGCGCGGGGCGCGCGCGCGTGTGCTCGTCCTCACCACCTACGACCTCGACGAGTACGTGTACGCCGCCCTGCGGGCGGGTGCCGCCGGCTTCCTCCTCAAGACCTGCCCCGCCGACCGCCTCGCGGACGGTGTGCGCGTCGTGGCCGCGGGCGAGGCGCTGCTGGCGCCGGTCCTGACCCGCCGTCTCATCGAGGCGCACGTGCAGCGTCCGCCGCCGACACCCGACCCTCCCGCGCTCCGGGTGCTGACGGCGCGTGAGCGCGAGGTCCTGACGCTCGTGGCCCACGGCCTCACCAACGGTGAGATCGCGTCGGCGCTGTCGCTGAGCGAGGCCACCGTCAAGACGCACGTGAACCGGGTGCTCGCCAAGACCGGTGTCCGCCACCGCGCCCACGCCGTCGTGCTGGCCTACGAGACGGGCCTCGTCGTGCCCGGGGCGCGCGGTGGGTGACGGCCCGCCGGGTAGCGTGCCCGCCCGTGCCTGCGCAGAGGGAGTCCACGGTCGTCGCGACGGTCAACGTCAACGGGGTGCGCGCGGCGGTCCGCCGCGGCATGCACCCGTGGCTGGCCGAGCGCTCCCCGGACGTCCTGCTGCTGCAGGAGGTCCGCGCCCCCGACGACGTGCTGCGCGGGGCGCTGCCCGGCTACCCGCACGTCGCGCACACCGAGGCCGCCGCCAAGGGCCGCGCCGGGGTGGCCGTCGCCTCCCGCCACGAGCTGACCGCCGTGCGCGTCGGGTTCGGCGGCGACGAGGAGTTCACCACCAGCGGCCGGTGGGTGGAGGCCGACCTGGACGCGGCGTGCGGACCGCTGACCGTCGTCAGCGCCTACGTGCACTCCGGCGAGGTCGGCAGCCCCCAGCAGGACGAGAAGCACCGGTTCCTCGACCTCATGGACGCCCGCCTGGCCGAGCTGGCCGAGCAGGCGCGCACCACCGGCCGCGAGGCCCTCGTCGCCGGGGACCTCAACGTCGGCCACACCGAGCGCGACATCAAGAACCACAAGGGCAACCGCGGCAAGGCCGGGTTCCTGGAGGACGAGCGCGCCCACTTCGACCACTGGTTCGACGAGCTGGGCTGGGTGGACGTGCAGCGCCGCGCCGCCGGCGACGTCGACGGCCCCTACGCCTGGTGGAGCTGGCGCGGGCAGGCCTTCGACCGCGACACCGGCTGGCGCATCGACTACCAGCTCGCCACCCCGGGCTTGGCCGCGCGCGCCGGCGACGTCGCCACCGACCGCGCCCCCAGCTACGCCGAGCGCTGGTCCGACCACGCCCCCGTCGTGGTCACCTACCGCGCCTGAGGACCCGCCCGGCGCCGGGGCCGGCGGCGTGCGTGTCGCGCACGACGCCCAGCCACCACGACCGCTGGTGCACGACCTGCTGCCAGTCGAAGCGCAGGACCACGTGGCCCAGCCGGGTCAGCTCCGCGTCGCGGCGCAGGTCCTCGCGCCGCTGCCTCGGCGAGGAGTGGAAGGCGAACCCGTCGACCTCCACGACCAGCCAGCCGTCGACGACGAGGTCGACGCGCCCGGCGGGCTCCAAGACCCGCTGCGTGCGCAGCGCGTACCCCTCGTCGAGGAGGTCGACGCGCGCGACGGTCTCCAGCGCCGACCCGCTGGCCGGGTCCACCATCCGCAGCAGGGCGCGGCGCGGGTCACGCCGGTTGAGCCGCGAGGCCGCGGCCAGCAGGTCGCCGACGTCCAGCAGGCCCCGCCGCAGCGCGCTGTCGACCGGGACGAGCGCCGTGCGCCGGGGCAGGCACCGCAGGCAGTCCAGGCAGGTCGTCAGCACGTCGGTGCACCCGTCCAGGTCGGTGACGTCGCGGCGGTGCACGACGACACCGGCGCGGGTGGCGCGCGTGCGCGGCCGGGCCGTCACGTGCGGCGCACCGGGTGGCTCGACGAGGTCCAGCCCCAGGGCCGCCGCAGCTGAGTGGCAGGAGCGGACCCCGCCGACGGCCGCGGCGGCGAGGACGTCGGCCGGGCAGCCGGGCAGCGCGTACAACCCCGGCGAGGGCCGGACCACCTCACCGCCGCGCACGGCCGCCGCGAGCTCGCGCCGAGCGACGAGCCGTTCCAGGCGGGCGAACCGGGCGGCCCCGCCGCACTCCGTCAGGGCCGTCAGCGCGTCCACGGGCGCCGAGGGTGCCCGCCGGGCGGTGCGTGACGCTGCGTCGCTGTGGACGAGCGGGCGGGGTGTGCGGGATCGCGACCGTCATCGGCCGACACGCCGTCTTCGAGCTTCTCCGCAGCGGCGTGTCGGCCGATGACGGTCGCGATCCCGTACACCTCAGCGCGACAGCTGCTCGTGCAGGGAGCACACGGCCGGGTAGATCGCCTCCGACCAGGTCGGGAACGCGCGCACGTGCCGGGTCAGCAGTTCCACGTCGAGGCGGGCGCGCACGGCCAGCGCCAGCTCCGCGCCCCAGGAGTCGGCGTCCGGGCCGACGCAGGAGGCGCCCACGAGGACGCCGGTGGCGGCGTCGGCGAACACGACGACGTGCCCGGTGACCTCGGCGGGGCGGCTGAGGCGCACCAGGCGCGCCCGCGCGACGTCCCCGACGGCGAAGGACGCGGACACGGTGCCCTCGCCGCCGGACACGTCGCCGACGCTGAAGACGGTCGGGTCGGTGTAGACGGCCCGCGGTACGGCCGTGTGGTCGGCGTCGTAGCCGCGGCCCAGCAGCTCGGCGGCGACGACGCGCGCCTGGTGGTTGGCGGCGTGCGTGTACGTGGCGATGCCGTTGACGTCGCCGACGGCGTACAGGCCCGGCGCCGCCCGGCAGCGGGCGTCGACGAGCACCCGCCCGTCGTCCCCGAGGCGCCCGCCGGCCGCCTCGACGCCCAGGCCGCGGGTGGCGGGGGCGCGGCCGGTGGCCAGCAGCAGCCGGTCGAAGCCCACGGTCGAGCCGTCGGACAGCTCGGCGAGGCCGCCGTCGCCGTCCGGGCGCACCCGCCGCAGCGTCACGCCGGTGCGCACGTCGACGCCGTCGGCGCGCAGCGCGGCGGCCAGGCACTCGCCGACCGCGCGCGGCTCGCGGGCCAGCAGGGTGGAGCTGCGCTGCACCAGCGTCACCCGCGAGCCGAGCCCCTGGTAGGCCTGCGCCGACTCGCACGCGACGGCGCCGCCACCGAGGACGAGCAGCCGGGCGGGCAGCTCGTCCGCGGCGAGCACCTGCTCCGACGTCCACGTCGGCACCTCGTCCAGGCCCTCGACGTCCGGGCGCACGGGGGTGCTGCCGGTGCCGACGACGACGGCGGGGGCGGTGAAGGTGTCGGCGCCGACGACGACCCGTCCGGGCCCGCTCAGGCGGGCGCGCCCGCGCACGACGCGGATCCCCTCGCCGGTCAGCTCGGCGGCCGCCGCGGTGTCGTCGCGGTGGGAGGCGGCCTCGTCCCGCACGGCGACGGCCGCGGTCCAGGGCAGGTGGGCGCGCGCGGACAGCAGCAGCGACTTGGCGGGTACGCACGCCACGTACGGGCAGTACCCGCCGACCAGGCCGTCCTCGACGGCCACGACGGAGCGCCCGGCGCGCGCCAGTTCCAGGGCGGCGATCTTCCCGCCGGAGCCGGTCCCGATCACCACGACGTCGCTCTCCACGTCCGCGAGCTTCACCGAAACTCCGACGACCCGCCCCCCGAAGGACCGACCCCGCCGGCCCTCCGGCGTGGTTGGGTCGGACCGTGAGCTCCCCACCCCCCGACGCCGCCGCGCTGGAGTGCCGCGGCCTGTCGAAGCGGTTCGGCCAGGTGCAGGCCCTCGACGCGCTGGACGTGGTCCTGACCGCCCCCGCCACCGGTCTGCTGGGCGCCAACGGCGCCGGGAAGTCGACGCTGCTGCGCACGGCGCTGGGGTTGACCCGCCCCGACGCGGGCCGGCTGGCCGTGCTGGGCCTGGACGCCGTCGCGCAGCGCGCGGAAGTCCGCCGGCGGGTCGGGTTCATGCCCGAGCACCCGTGCCTGCCGGCGGACCTGAGCGCGCAGGACGTGTGCGTGCACCTGGCGCGGATGCGGGGGCTGGGGCGCCGGGACGCGGTGCGCCGCACCAGCGAGGTGCTGTTCGCGGTGGGCCTGGAGGAGGAGCGCCGCCGCCCGGTGGGCAGCTACTCCCTGGGCATGCAGCAGCGCACGAAGCTGGCGCAGGCCCTCGTGCACGGCCCGGACCTGGTGCTGCTGGACGAGCCGACGTCGGGCCTGGACCCGGCCGGGCGCGAGGAGATGCTGCGGATCGTGCGGCGGCTGTCCACGGAGCTGGGGATCCGGGTGGTGACCAGCTCGCACGTGCTGGACGACATCGAGCGCACGTGCGACGAGGTCGTGGTGCTGCGCTCGGGCCGCCTGGCGGCGCAGCGGCCCGTGCAGGTGGCGGGGGCGGGCGCCGGTCCGGTGCGCGTGCAGGTGACGGGGGACGTGCCGGCGTTCGCGGCGGCGCTGGAGGCGGTGGCGGCGCCGCTGGGGGCGCGGCTGGCGCCGGCCCCGGACGGCGCGCTGGTGCTGGACCGCGGCACGGACGAGGTGCTGGACGCCGTGCGGGACCTGGCCGTCGAGCGCGGGGTGGGGCTGGCGCGGCTGGCGCCGGCCGGGCGCGGTCTGGAGGACGTGGTGCTGGACGCCATGCAGGGGGCCGAGCAGGGCGCCGGGCGGGCGGGCGAGGAGGTGGCGACCGGTGAGCGTTGACACGACGGGCGGCGCGGCGGGGGCCGCTCCGCGCGCGGTGCTGCACGACATCCGCTACTCGCGCTGGAGCGGGACGCTGCGCCCGCGCCGCTCGGCCGTGGCCAGCTTCGTGGCCTCGGGGGTGCGCCGGCCGTTGGGCCTGCGCCGCAGCGCGGGCGCGAAGGTGTGGCCGTTCCTGCTGCTGGCCGCGGCGTACCTGCCTGCGCTGGCGGTGGTCGCGGTGCCGCTGCTGGTGCCGGCGGTGCCGGTGCAGCCGACGGAGCTGATCTCCTACCCGCAGCTGCTGACGACGAACGCGGTGGTGCTGCTGGCGTTCACGGCGACCTCGATCCCCTCGACGCTGACGCGCGACCGGCGCGACCGGGTCCTGTCGCTGTACTTCGCGACGGCGCTGTCGTGGCTGGAGTACGTCACGGGGGTGGTGCTGGCGGCGCTGGCGCTGCTGGCGATCATCGTGCTGGGCCCGATGCTCGTGCTGTTCGTGGGGTCGGTGGCCACGGCCGACGAGCCGCTGCGCTGGCTGACGGACACCGCCGGGGAGCTGCCGCGGATCGTGGCGGCGGCCGCGCTGGTGTCGGCGTTCCACGCGGCGCTGGGGCTGGCGGCGGGGTCGCTGACCTCGCGCCGGGTGTTCGCCGTGGGCGGCTACCTGGCGGTGGTGCTGGTGGGGCCGGCGCTGGCGAACCTGCTGGCGGCGGTGACGGGGGAGGAGTGGCCGCTGGCGTTCGACCCGGCGGGCGGCCCGGTGCGGCTGGCCACGAGCGTGCTGGACGGCACGGCCGGGCCGGGGGCGCTGGGCTGGGCGGTGTGGGCGGCGGTCGTCGTCGCGGGCGCCGCGGTCCTGGCGCTGAAGTACGGGCGGGGGAGCGACGCGTGAGCGCGGTGGTGGAGCTGGACGCCGTCAGCAAGTGGTACGGCGACACGGTGGCCCTGTCGGACGTCAGCGTCGCGCTGGGCCCGGGCGTGACGGGTCTGCTGGGCCACAACGGCGCGGGCAAGTCGACGGCGCTGTCGCTGCTGGCCGGTGCGGTGCGCCCCAGCCAGGGCCGGGTGCGGGTGCTGGGCCTGGACCCGCACGCCGACCCGTCGGTGCACCGCGGGCTGGGGGTGGTCGCCGACGGGGAGGGCACGTGGGCGCACGCCACCGCGACCGCGCAGGTGGAGTTCCTGGCCCGGCAGCGGGGGGTGCGCGACCCGCGCTCGGCGGCGCGCGCCGCGCTGGCGCGGGTGGGGCTGACGCAGGCGGCGGACCGGCGGGTGGGCGGCTACTCGAAGGGGATGCGGCAGCGGGTGAAGCTGGCGCAGGCCCTCGTGCACGACCCGCAGGTGCTGCTGCTGGACGAGCCGCTGAACGGCCTGGACCCGGCGCAGCGGCGCGCGGACGTGGACCTGGTGGCGGCGCTGGGCGCGGAGGGCCGCACGGTGCTGGTGTCCTCGCACGTGCTGGGCGAGGTGGAGCGGATGGCGCAGCGGGTGCTGGTCGTCGTCAACGGCCGCCTGGTCGCCGAGGGCGAGCCGGCGGGCATCCGGGAGCTGCTGGTGGACCGGCCGCGCTCGGTGCGCCTGGCCGGCCCGGCGGTGCGGGAGCTGGCGGGGGCGCTGCTGGCGGACGGTCTGGTGAGCGCGGTGCGGGTGGAGGAGCACGACGTGGTGGTGGAGGCGCCGCGGGCGGTGGCCCTGGCGGAGGCGCTGCCGGCGGCGGCGCGGCGCGCGGGCGCGACGCTGCGGCGGGTGGAGCCCGTCGGGGAGGACCTGGAGAGCACGTTCGCGCACCTGGTGCGCGCGGCGAGGGGGGCGGGCCGGTGAGCGTGTGGTCGACGACCCTGTACGGGTTCTCGCTGCGGGTGGTGCTGCTGCGCGGGCGGACGGCCGCGTTCGCGGTGCTGCCGCTGCTGGTGGCGGTGGTGGCCGTCGTGGTGATCGCGACGACGAGCGTGCCCTCGCGCTACGGGGTGACCTCGACGGTGACGGCGGGGATCGTGACCGGCCTGGTGGTGCCGGTGGTGGCGCTGGTGCTGGGCACGGGCGCGTTCGGCGACGAGCGGGACGCGCGCACGCTGCCGCTGCTGCGCGGCACGGCCCGCCCGCGCTGGCACGTGGTGCTGTCGCGGTGGGCGGCGGCGTGGACGGCGACGGTGCTGCTGTGCCTGCCCGCGGCGGCGGGCGCGGCGGCGCTGGGGATCTCGGTGGACCGCCCGGCCGGTCCGGTGCTGGCGGGCACGCTGTTGGCGACGGTCCTGACGGCCGCGGCGTACACGGGGGTGTTCGTGCTGCTGTCGCTGCTGACGAGCCGCGGCCTGCTGGCGGGGCTGGCGTACGTGGTGGTGTGGGAGACGTTCCTGGCGGGGCTGGCGCCGGCGCTGCGGGGGCTGTCGATCGGCTCGTACGGGCGCCGGGTGGCGACGCTGGCGCTGCCGGCGGACGTGCCGGTGGCGACGGTGGCGACGACGTCGGTGGCGGTGGCCGCGGTGGTCCTGGCGCTGGTGGCGGCGGTCGCGGTGGCGCTGGCGTCGCTGCGGCTGCAGCGGATGGACGTGGGCTGAGGCGTCAGCCGCGGTCCGCGCCGCGCGGGTGCAGGGCGTCCTCGATGCGGGCCCCCGCGGTGCGCATGTGCGCGCGCATGGTCCGCTCGGCGGCGCCCGGGTCGCCGGAGGCGATCGCCTCGAAGACCTCCCGGTGCTCGCGGGCGGCGATCTCCGCCTGCCGGCGCTCCTGCAGGTGGCGCTCGACCCACACCCGCAGCAGGGAGCGGGTGCTGCGCAGCAGGTCGTCGAGGGCGTCGTTGCCGGCCGCCCGGCCGATCTGCGCGTGGAACATCGCGTCGGCGGCCACGAACGCGTCGAGGTCGTCGAGGCTGGCCTCCATCGTCTCCACGTGCTCGCGCAGCAGCGCGACGTCCGCGTCGGTGGCGCGCACGGTCGCCAGCGAGGCGGCCTGCACCTCCAGGGCGCTGCGCACCTCCGACAGCTGGGCGGTGTGCTCACCGGCCAGCATCAGGCCCCAGCTGAGCGTGGTGGGCAGCAGCTCGGACATGCTGTCGCGGATGTAGGTGCCCGAGCCGGGCCGGACCGTGACCAGGCCGAGGATCTCCAGCGCGGCCAGCGCCTCGCGCACGGCGGAGCGGCCGACGCCCAGCGACTCGGCGAGCTGCCGCTCGGGGGGCAGGCGCGAGCCGGGCGGGAACTGCCCGGAGGCCACGCGCTCGGTCAGCTGGCGGGCCACCTCCGCGGCGGCGGAGCCGCGCGGCACGGCCGTCAGGGTCAGCTGCGCCAGCGCGGGGTCGTCCTGGCGGAAGGAGGGCACTCGGGGAACCTAACGGGTCGGTCCCGGCAGCGGCCCGGTCCAGACGAGGACCGCGCCGGGGGCCAGGGGCAGCAGGAGGGTGTCGCCCGGGGGTGCGGGCAGGGCCGTGGCGGGCTCGCCGGCGGGGACGTGCGCGGGCCGCAGCCGTCCGGCGCCGAAGCCGCCGGGCGCGCGCAGCCGCAGGTGCACGGTCGCGCCGGTGGTGTTGGCCGCCAGGACCGTGCCGTCGCCGCCGGACCCGTCGGCCGGACCGGCGGCGAGGACGGCAGCCCCCGCGGGGACGGGCCCGGCCACGTCCCAGCGGGGGCGGCCGGCGAGGGCGGCGAGGTGGCCGACGGCGGCGGCCGCGGGGTACGGCTCGCCCTCCGCGGTCCCGAGGCCGCGCGGGCCCCAGGCCTCGGCGAAGCTGAGGCTGGCCACCCCGGGCACGCCGAGGGCGGCGGCGGAGGCGACCAGCCAGGCCGCGAAGCCGCGGCTGCGCTGGCGGGGGTCGGTGGCGCCGGGCACGTGCTCGGCCCCGTACCCCGCGCTGAGGTCGCCGTGGGCCTGCGGACGGCGGGGGGTGGTGGCCACCGCGTTGAACCGGGGGGCGAGGGTGATCGGCCCGACGTGCACGGGGCGCCCGCCGGCCAGCCGCACGGCCCGCTCGGCGACCAGGCGCTGCACCGCCAGGGACTCGAGGACCTGCGCGCGACCGCGGTCGTGCATCTGCGGGGTGGTGCTGAACGTCCAGGCCGCCGCCTGCTCGGGCAGCCGGTGGTGGCCGCGGTTGAGCTCGGTGAAGTGCGCCCGGGTGCCGGCCAGCACCTGGGCGTCCAGGCCGGTGCGCCGCACCTCGTCGGCCAGGGCCCGCCACAGGGCCGGTTCGCTGAGGTGGGTGGTGGCGCTGAAGACGGCGACGCGGCGCACCGGGAGGCCGTGCAGCGCGGCGACGGCGTCGGGCAGCGTCCCGGCGTCGTCGGTGACCAGCCGCACGTCCAGGGCGGCGCCGGCGGCGTCGCGCCGGGCCCGGTCCAGCGCGCTGCGCCAGCCGGTGCCGTCGAGGTCCAGCTCGACCAGGACGGGCAGGGCGCCCGTCCAGGGCGGGGACGGGGTGCGGTCCGCCGGTTGCGGGGCGGTGGAGGCGCCGGTGCCGACCTCCGGGTGCGGCGCGGTCGAGGGCGCGAGGTCCACGTCGACCGGTCCCGCGGCTGCGGGCGCTGCGGCAGCTGGTGCCGGGCCGGACGGGGTGGTGCCCGGCGCGGGTGCGTCGACCTGCAGCGACAGCTCCTGCCGGACCGTGCTCCCGGCGGGCAGGTGGACGGGGAAGGGTCGCTCCAGGGGGGTGCTGTAGGTCTTGAAGGAGGCGTCGGTCCAGTTGCGCTGGTCCTCCACCTCGAAGACGTCCCCGCGCAGGTCGGCGCGCACGACCCCGGCCGGCGCGGACCACCGCAGCCCGGCGATGTCGCGGGCCGGCTGGTGGGGGGCGATGTCGCGGGGGAAGCGGGTGGAGGTGCTGGTGCCGTCGGGGTGGCGCACCAGCAGGCCGGTCCCGGCCAGGTCGGGGTGGTGCAGCAGCACGAGCCCGACGCGGTTGCACCACGACGGGGCCAGCGCCCTCGCCTCCGCGCTGACGCGCACCCCGTCGGGGTCCACCCGCACGCGCGCCTCCCAGCTCAGGTCCACCTCCGCACCGCGCGCGCGGGCGCGCACGGTGACGTCCAGGCCGTCGCGGTGGTGCTGCACCCAGAGCAGCTGGACGTCGGCGGGCACGGTCGCCCAGTCGCGGTCGCGCACCACGAAGCGCACCGCCCGCAGCACGGCCCGGCCCTCGTGGGTCAGTTCCTCGAGCTGGTCGCCGACCAGGTGCAGCCGCCAGCCGGCCGCGGCCAGGAGCACCGGCGCGGGGTCGTCGTCGCGCCACAGCTCGCGGGCGGAGCGCTCGCCCAGCGGCCCGTCCGGGGGGTTCACAGCGAGGTCATCCCGCCGTCGACGCGGAAGAGGGCTCCCGTGGCGAAGGACGCCTCGTCGCTGGCCAGGTACACCATGATCCCCTCCACGTCGGCCGGGGCGCCGGGCCGGCCCAGCGGGGTGCGGGCCACGATCGCCGCCCGCGAGTCCCGGTCGCCGGAGATGGCGGTGACGAGCGGCGTCTCGGTGTACCCGGGTACGACCGTGTTCACGCGGACCCCGTCGGCGGCGTAGGCGGCGGCGACGGTGCGCACCAGGCCGTGCACGCCGGCCTTGGAGGCGGAGTAGGCGGTGAAGTCGCGCCCCTCGCCGTTCAGGCCGGTGGGGCTGCCGGTGCAGACGATCGACCCGCCGCGCCCGCGCAGGGCGCGCACGGCGTGCTTGACGGTCAGGAAGGTCCCGGTCAGGTTCACGTCCAGGGTGCGCCGCCAGACGTCCAGGTCGAGGTCGGCCGCCGGCGCGTCACGGCCGAAGAGCTGCACGCCGGCGTTGGCGACGACCACGTCCAGGGGAGGGCCGTCGGCGGTGACGCGCGCGTAGGCGCCGGCCACGCTGTCCTCGTCGGTGACGTCCATCCGCACCGCCACCGCCCGCCGGGGGTCTGGCAGCTCCTGCACGGCGCGCTCGGCGCCCTCCAGGTCGCGGTCGGCGAAGACCACGCGCGCCCCCTCGGCGGCGAAGCGGGTCGCCACCGCCCGTCCGATGCCCGACGCGGCGCCGGTCACCAGCGCGTGCTTGCCCTCGAGCCGATCGCCCACGGTCCTCGTCCTCCTCGTCGCAGGAACTCGCGAGCGCTCACCGTAGCCGAACCGGTTGACCGGAAGAAGGACTGGAGTCAAAAAGGTCAACCGGTTGACAGACGCGGTTGCCGGTGCGCAGACTGCCACCGCGGCACAGCAGCCGCTCCTCCCGGCGAACCCCGCCGGCGCACCACCTGCCACCACACCCGTGCAGGCGCACTCCCCGAGAACTCCCACCGCCCGGGACGGCACCACCCGCCGTCCGGTGACCCCCTCGACCCAGGAGCCAGCGTGGACACCGCACCCACCAGCACCCCGGCCCCGCCCGCCGCCGCTGTCGGCGCCGACGCGGGTGCCGGTGCGGGGGCAGGGACCTACGCCTACTTCTGGCGCTCCTCGCAGCGCGTGGAGCACCCCCTGTCCACCGCCGAGCAGCTGCACGACGCCGCCGGCCTGGGCGCGCGGGTGTTCCAGATCTGCGACGACCCGCACCTGGACCGCACGGGGCCGGCCGACCTGGTGGCCCTGCGGCGCACCGCGCAGGACCTGGGCCTGGCGCTGGAGGTGGGCACCCGCGGCACCGCGCCCGAGCACCTGCGCCGCTACCTGTCCCTGGCCGAGCAGCTGGGCGCTCGCCTGGTGCGCAGCATGTGGACCAGCGGGCAGGACCGGCCGGACCCGGCGGAGACCGAGCGGCGGCTGCGGCAGGTCCTGCCCGACTACGCCCGCGCCGGCACGACGCTCGCCCTGGAGACCTACGAGCAGGTGCCGACCCGCGACCTGGTGGACGTCGTCGAGGTCCTCGGCGACGACCACCTCGGCGTCTGCCTGGACCCGGCCAACACCGTGGCCGCCCTGGAGCACCCGGCGGACGTGCTGGCCCGCTGCGCCCCGCACGTGAAGAACTGGCACGTGAAGGACTTCGCGTTCACCCGCGCCGAGGGCTGGGTCGGTTTCTCCCTCACCGGCGTGCCGCTGGGGGAGGGCCTGCTCGACCTCGACGGGATCGCCGCCGCCCTGGACCCGGCGGGCCGCGGCACCAGCCGCGTCGTCGAGCACTGGCTCCCCTGGCAGGGGGACCCGGAGACCACCGCGCGCACCGAGGCGGCGTGGACGAGCGCCGCCCTGACCCGCCTGGGCGCGTCCCCGGACGGCCGCCCGAACCCCTGACCGGCCGCGCGCCGACCGCTCACCCGGACCCCACCCCACAGCTGCTGAGGAGCCCCACCGTGACCGACCTCGCCGAGAACACCACCAGCACCGGAACGCTGACCGTCGCGGTCGTCGGCGCCGGCGGCAAGATGGGCATGCGGGTGTCGAACAACCTGGCCAAGAGCGCCTTCACCGTCCGCTACGCCGAGAACTCCCCCGCGGGCGTGGAGCGCGTGCGGGCCGCCGGGCGCGACGTCGTCCCGGCCGCCGACGCCGTCGCGGACGCCGACGTGGTCGTCCTGGCCGTGCCCGACGTCGTGCTGGGCAAGGTCTCCGAGGACCTGGTGCCGCGCATGAAGGACGGTTCCGTCCTGCTCACCCTGGACCCCGCGGCCGCCTACGCCGGCCTGCTGGCCCAGCGCGAGGGCGTCGCCCAGGCATGCGCCCACCCGTGCCACCCGTCGGTGTTCCTGGAGCGGCGCACCGACGAGGAGTACGCCGACACCTTCGGCGGCATCGCCGCCGCCCAGGAGGTCGTCGCCGCGCTGCAGGTCGAGGACGAGGCCGTGCGCGCGCTGGCCGAGCAGGTCATCACCACGATCTACGCCCCCGTCATCGCCGTGCACTGGGTGACGGTCAAGCAGCTCGCCGTCCTGGAACCCACCCTCGTGGAGACGATCGCCTGCATGATCGGCGAGCTCCTGCAGGAGGCCCTGGAGGAGACCGTCACCACCGCCGGGGTCCCCGCCGAGGCCGCCCGCGCGATGCTGTGGGGCCACGTGGGCATCGCCCTGACCAACGCCCTGCGCGGTTCCAACCCCTTCTCCGAGGCCTGCCACACCGCCATGGCCTACGGGCGCGAGTCCATCGTCAAGGAGGACTGGAAGAAGATCTTCCGCGACGAGGAGCTCGACACCGTCATCGCCCGGATGCTCAAGATCGACGCCGTGCGCCGCTGAGCGCCCGGTCCCGCCCAGAGAACCCACCGAGAGGCTCGAGCAACGATGCTGAAGAACCGGACCCGGGCCGCCGCGGCCGCCCTGGTGAGCGCCACCGTCCTCCTCACCGCCTGCGGCGGTGGCAGCGGCGGCGGTGGTGGCGGCGACGAGCTGACCATCTGGATGCTCACCCTGGAACCCACCCAGAAGGAGGCGGTGGAGCAGGTCGTCGAGGCGTACGAGGAGGCCAACCCCGGCAGCACCGTCACCGTCGAGGAGCGCGCCGTCGACGCGCACAAGGACGCCCTGCGCCAGGTCGCCGGCACGAACGCCGGCCCGGACGTCTACCAGTACTGGATGGGCCCGGGGCTGGGCGGCGAGCTCGTCGCCGCCGGCATGAGCAGGGACCTCAGCGACTACTACGACCAGTACGGCTGGGACGAGCGCTTCAGCGACCCGGCCATGGCCAACGTCACCCAGTACGGCGGCAAGATGGGCGTGCCGTGGGTCGTGCAGGGCGAGGGTCTCTTCTACAACAAGGACCTCTTCGAGCAGGCCGGCATCACCGCGCCCCCCACCACCTACGACGAGCTCGTCGCGGCCGCCGACCAGCTCGTCGCCGCCGGGACCACGCCGATCGAGTTCGGCGGCACCGTCAACTGGCACGTCATGCGACTGCTCGACTCGCTGCTGGAGACCGGGTGCGGCGCCGAGACGCACGACGCCCTCAAGGCCGGGGAGGCGGACTGGGGCGCTGAGGCGTGCGTGGGCGAGGCGTTCACCGAGCTGAAGACGTGGGGCGACGAGTACGTCAACGACGGCTTCATGGGCATCTCCAACGACGAGTCCAGCCAGCTCTTCTACACCGGACAGGCGGCCATGGCGCTGGAAGGTGCCTGGTTCAACGCGAACATCGCCGAGAACGGCATGGACCCCGCCACCGTCGGCATCGTGCCCTTCCCCACGGGCACCGGCCGCCTCTACGGGTTCGCGGAGGGCTTCTACGTCAACGAGGGCTCCGAGCGGGCCGACGAGGCGGCGAAGTTCCTGGACTTCGCCACCAGCACCGACGTGCAGCAGTCCGTGGTCGGCGCCTTCTCGCCGCTGTCACCCAACACCGAGGTCGCGCCCGCGACCGGCAACCCCCTGCACGAGCTGTGGCCGCCGATCTTCGACGAGGCCACCGGGCTGTACCTCAACGGCGACCAGGCGCTGAGCCTGGACGCCACCACCGAGTACTGGCGGATCCAGAACTCCGTGCTGACCGGCAGCATCGACCCGGCCGACGCCGGTGCGCAGTTCCAGGCGTACCTGGACGCCAACCAGTGACCCGCGGGGGCGGGGCGGCGCACCGCCGCCCCGCCCGTGAGGAGGGATGATGGCCGTACTCGACCAGACGCCGACGGCGGACGACCAGCCACCGGTCCGACCCGTCGCGCCCCGCAAGGACCGGCGCTTCCTGCGCGCCCTGCCGTACCTCGTCCCCGCAGGCGTCCTGTACGTCTGGTTCCTCGCCTACCCGATGCTGGACTCGGTCCGGCTCTCGTTCTTCGAGTGGTCGGGGTTCCGCACCGAGGAGCCCCGCTTCGTCGGCTGGGCCAACTACACCCGGATGCTCACCGCGGACCCCGTCTTCTGGACGTCCGTGCGCAACTCGGTCGTCTGGGTCGTGCTCTCGCTGCTCGTGCCGATGGTGCTGAGCCTGCTGCTGGCACTGGGGCTGAACAGGAAGATGCTCGGGCGCAACCTCTTCCGCGCCGTCTTCTACATCCCCGCGGTGTTCGCGTCGATCACCGTCGCCGCCATGTGGCGCTGGATCTACAACCCGACCCTCGGCGCGGTCAACCAGGCGCTCGAGGCCGTCGGGCTCGGTTCCTGGGCGCAGCAGTGGCTGGGCGACCCGCGGCTGGCGCTGTACTCGGTCTTCGTCGCCGCCGTCTGGCAGGGCGTCGGGTTCACCATGGTGCTGTTCCTCGCCGGCCTCCAGCAGGTCCCGCAGGAGCTCGTCGACGCCGCGAAGGTCGACGGCGCGAACCGCTGGCAGGTGTTCCGCGCCGTCACCGTCCCCGCGCTGCGCCCGACCACGGTGGTGGTCGTCATCCTGACCATCATCAACTCGCTGAAGGTGTTCGACCTCATCGTCGGCATGACGGGCGGCGGCCCGGCGCAGTCGACGCAGGTCCTGGCCCTCTGGTCGTACACGCAGTCCTTCTCCAACCACGCCTTCGGGGCCGGTGGGGCGATCGCCACCGTGCTGCTGCTGCTGTCGCTGGCCCTCGTGGTCCCGTACATGATCTGGTCGATGAGGGGAGACGACGAGCGATGAGGACTGTCGCCGTTCCGACGCCGCAGGGCACCGGTCCCGTCGCGGTGCTCGGGGCACCGCCGCGCCGCCGGCCCGACTACGTCGGCTGGGGCCTGTGGGTGGCCCTCGCCCTCAGCGCCGCCTTCTGGGCCCTGCCGTTCGTCTTCATGGCGCTGACGTCGGTGAAGAGCCGCGCCGACATCACGCAGTCGACCACCTGGGCGCTGCCGCAGGAGTGGCAGTGGGGCAACTTCGCCGCCGCGGTCGAGACCGGCAACCTCTGGGTGACCGGGACCAACAGTCTCCTGATCTCCGTGGTGAAGGTGCCCCTCGGCCTGCTGCTCGCCGCCGCGGCCGCCTTCGCCCTGGCCCGCCTGCGCTTCCGCTGGCACAAGGTCGTGCTGTGCCTGTTCGCGGCCGGGTCGATGGTGCCGATCCAGGTCGGCCTCGGCCCGCTGTTCAACACGATGCTGTCGCTGGACCTGCTGAACTCCCGCGCCGGCCTGCTGCTGCCCTACCTGGCGTTCGGCATCCCGTACCAGATCTTCATGCTCTACGGGTTCTTCCGCGCCATCCCGGACGAGCTGGAGGAGTCGGCGCGGGTGGACGGGGCCTCCACGTTCCGGATCTTCTGGCAGATCTGCCTGCCGCTGGCGAAGCCGGCGCTGGCCGCGCTGTTCATCCTGGACTTCGTCGCCACCTGGAACGAGTACGCGATCGCGACGACGCTGCTGACCAGCCAGGGCAACTGGACCATCCCGCTCGCGGTCCAGGGCTTCAGCACCCAGCACGGCACCGACTACGGCCCGCTGAACGCCTTCATCATCATGTCGGCGGTGCCCGTGCTGATCGTCTACCTGCTCTTCCAGCGCTACTTCGTCCAGGGCGCCTTCGCCGGCGCCGTCAAGGGCTGAGCGCCCACCGTCCCGACCCTCCCGACCGCAGCCGCACCCAGGAGAGCCTCCGCATGACCGTCGCCGCTGACGCCGCACCGACCGCCGCCCCCTGGCAGGAGGTGGAGCTCACCCTCACCGCCCGCTCCCGGCACCGCGACCCCTACGGCGCGGTCGACGTCTGGGTCGACTTCCGGCACGAGAGCGGCGCGGTCCTGCGGCGCCCCGCCTTCTACGACGGCCCTGCCGCCGGCGGCGACACGTGGCGGGTGCGCTTCGCCTCCCCCCTGCCGTCGGGGACGTGGCGCTGGCGCAGCGGTGCCTCGGTCGCCGACGCGGGGCTGGCCGACCGGGAGGGCAGCGTCGAGGTGCGGGCCGGCGCCGGGGCGCCGCGGGGGCGCTTCGAGCGCCACGGGTTCTGGCGGATGGCGCCCGACGGGCTGACCCTGCAGCACACCGACGGGACCCCCGCCGTGCTCGTGGGCGACACGGCCTGGGGCCTGCCGTGGCGGGCCACCCCCGAGCAGGTGCGCACCTACGCCGCCGACCGGTCCGCCAAGGGCTTCAACGCGGTGCTCCTCATGAGCGTCCAGCCGGACATGGGCGCCGAGGGGCCCGAGGACCGCACCGCCGACGAGGGTTTCGGCCGGGGGTTCCGCGACCTGCACGAGGGCACCCTCACCGACGTGGACGTGGAGTACTTCCAGCACCTGGACGTCCTGGTCGACGTCCTGGTCGAGCACGGCGTCGTGCCCGTGTGGCAGCCGGTCTTCCAGGGCTTCGGGTGGAAGGGCCTCGGGGTCGCCGGCACGGTCGTCCCGCCGGAGCAGTACGCCCGCTACTGCCGCTACCTCGTGGCCCGCTACGGCGCGCGCCCGGCGGTCTGGCTGGTCGGCGCCGACGGCTCCGGCCACGAGCCGCAGATCGCCGCCGGTGGCGCCGAGGTGCACGCCTGGGACTGCTACGAGCAGCCGACCGGCGTCCACTACCGCCCCCACGCGAGCAACGACGCGCACCAGGACGCCGACTGGCTGGACTTCCAGTGGTGCCAGACCGGGCACAGCGGCGAGCACTTCCCCGAGCGCGTCGCCGACATGGCGCGCAACACCCCGCTGAAGGGGGTGGCCAACGGCGAGCCCAGCTACGAGAACACCGGGCGCACCGGCCGCGCCGCGGGCTGGTGGCAGGGCCACGAGGCCTGGGCGAACCTGTGCGCGGGCGGCACGATGGGCGTCGTCTACGGCGCCGGCAGCCTGTGGCAGTGGAAGCTGCACCCCGACGAGCCCGGTCACTCCGACTTCTTCTCCGCCCCCGGCGCCGGGTGGCGCGAGGCGCTGGACTTCGAGGGTTCCACCTACGTCGGCCTGGTCGCCGGGATCCTCGACGGCCTGCCGCTGACCGGGGCGCGCCCGGACTGGACGCACACCCTGCACCCGCGCGGGCTGCTGGTGCCGGACGTCCTGTTCGTCACCTACCTCGCCGAGGGCGGCGACCTGCGCGTCCTCGACGGGGGACCGGTGCCCCGCGCCTACCGCGTGGTCGACCCGCGCACCGGTGAGGTGGTCTCCGAGGGCGTGCGCGAGCACGACGACTCCCCGGTGCCCGACGCGGGCGGCGAACCCCGCGTGTACATCTGCACCCGACCGGGCGCCTGAGCCCACCGACCTCCGCTCCTCCCACGACCTCGCGCTCGCCGTCCGTGCGCCGAGCGCGGTGAAAGGCCGACCCGTGCCCCACGCCCCCGGTCCCCTCACCCCCGACACGCCCCTCCTGGAGGTGCTGCGCTCTCCCGCCGGCGACGAGGTGCTGCGCCGGCTGGCGCCTTCCGTCGTGGAGTCGCCCCTGCTGCACACCTACCAGAACCACCCCGTCGGCCTGGTCCTGCGGACGGAGGAGGGCCTCGACGAGCAGGCCCGCCGACAGGTCCTGCAGGAGCTGCAGGACCTGGACCCGGCCGCCCCCGCGCTGGTCGGCACCGCACCGGCGCCGGCCGCGCCGAGCCGGACCTACGAGGGTGACGACGTGGCGCCGGGGTCGGCGGCGGTGAGCGCACCCGGCGAGGTGGAGGTCTGGCAGCGCTTCGAGGTCGTGCTGCAGGGCCCCTCCCACGGCAACCCCTGGACCGACGTGGAGCTGAGCGCGCGCTTCTTCGGTCCCGCGGGCGACAGCCGCGACGTCTCGGGCTTCTACGACGGCGACGGCCGCTACCTGCTGCGGTTCCTGCCGCCCGAGGCCGGGGACTGGCGCTTCGAGACGACCAGCAACGCCCGCTCCCTGGACGGCGTCCAGGGCGAGCTGCAGGTGCGGCCCGGCTCCGGCCGGGGCCCGGTGCGGGTCGCCGACCAGTACCACTTCCGCTACGCCGACGGCAGCCGGTACCTGCCGATCGGCACGACGTGCTACGCGTGGACCCACCAGGACGAGGAGCTGCAGGACCTCACCCTGCAGACCCTGGCGGCCTCGCCGTTCAACAAGATCCGCATGTGCGTGTTCCCCAAGTCCTACACGTTCAACACGAACGAGCCCTCGCGCTACCCGTTCGCCCGCGAGCAGGACGGCGGCTGGGACCCCACCCGGTTCGACCCCGCCTACTGGGCGCACCTGGAGCGGCGGATCGACCAGCTGGACGAGCTGGGGATCGAGGCGGACCTCATCCTGTTCCACGCCTACGACCGCTGGGGCTTCTCCACCATGGACGCGGCCACCGACGACCGCTACGTGCGCTACGCCGTGGCCCGGTTGTCGTCCTTCCGCAACGTGTGGTGGTCCCTGGCGAACGAGTTCGACCTGCTGCACACCAAGACCGAGGACGACTGGGAGCGGTGGGCGGGCATCATCGGCCGCTGGGACGCCAGCGACCACCTGCGCTCCATCCACAACTGCCGCGACGTCTACGACCAGTCCAGGCCCTGGATCACGCACGTGAGCATGCAGCGCACCGACGTCTACCGGACGGCGGAGAACACCACCGGGTGGCGCGCCGCCTGGGGCAAGCCGGTCGTCGTCGACGAGTGCGCCTACGAGGGCGACATCGACCAGGGGTGGGGCAACATCACCGGTGAGGAGATGGTCCGCCGGTTCTGGGAGGGGGCCCTGCGCGGCGGCTACGTCGGGCACGGCGAGACCTACCTGCACCCGGACGAGGTGCTGTGGTGGGCCAAGGGCGGCGAGCTGCACGGCACCAGCCCCGACCGGATCGCCTTCCTGACCTCGATCGTCGAGCAGGTGCCCGGCGGGGTGCTCGAGCCGTTGCCGGGGAGCTGGGACGCCGTCAGCGCCGGCGTGCCGGGGGAGCACCAGCTCGTGTACTTCGGCAACCACCGCCCGCGGTTCCGGCGGTTCTTCCTCGACCCCGACACCACCTGGGACGTCGACGTCATCGACACCTGGAGCATGACCGTGGACACCGTGCCCGGTCCCCGCTCCGGCAGGTTCGTCGTCGACCTGCCCGGTCGCCCGTACACCGCGGTGCGCCTGCGCGCCCGGCGGTAGGCCGCCGCGCCCGGGCGGGGCCGGGCCGGTCCCGCCCGGGTCAGCCCCGCCCGGGCGCCGACCCGCTCCACCGCGTCAGCTGCTCGGCCGTCAGCGGCCGCGCCAGGTGGAACCCCTGCGCGTAGCGGCAGCCCAGGGCGGTGAGCCGCTCCAGCGTGGCGGCGTCCTCGACGCCCTCGACGACGACGTCGCAGCCGAGCTCGTCGCCCAGGCGCAGCACGGAGGCCACGACGGTGGCGGCCTCGCGGTGGGCGACGACGTGCTCGGTGAACGCCCGGTCCACCTTGAGCACGGACACGGGCAGGTGCACGAGGCGGCTGAGGGAGGACCAGCCGGCCCCGAAGTCGTCGATGGCGACGGCGCACCCGCGCCGGCGCAACCGGGTCAGGACGGCGGCGCCGTGCGGGTCGTGCAGGAACGCCGACTCGGTGATCTCCAGGACGAGGCGCTCGGGGGCCAGGCCGGAGGCGTCCAGGGTGCTCGCGACGGCGTGCTCCAGCAGCGGGTCGCCCAGCTCCAGCACGGAGACGTTGACGAACAGGCGGCGGGGCGAGCGCGCGCCCAGCTCCTCGTCCCAGGCGGCCAGCTGCCGGCAGGCGGTGCGCAGCACCCACGCGCCGAGCGCGCGCACGAGGCCGGAGTGCTCGGCGGCGGGCACGAACTCGTCGGCGGCCAGGGTGCCGCGCTCGGGGTGCTCCCAGCGCAGCAGGGCCTCCACGGCGACCGCGCCACCGGTGCGCAGGTCGACGACGGGCTGGTAGCGCAGGTGCAGCTGGCCGTCGGCCAGGGCGCGGCGCAGGGCGGGCACGAGGTCCGCGCGGGAGGTGGCGTCGGCGTAGGCGGCGGGGTCGAACAGCGCCCACCGGCCGCGGCCGCGCTGCTTGGCCAGGTACATGGCGGCGTCGGCGTGGGAGACGAGGGTGTCGGCGGGGACGCGGTCGTCGGGGCCGAGGACGGCGACGCCGATGCTGGCGGAGGGCTGCACGGTGAGGTCGTCGGCGTCGGCGGGCACCGCGAACTCCTCGACGACGCGCTGGGCGACGGCGGTGGCGCGCGCGGGCGAGGCGAGCCCCTGCAGGAGGACGACGAACTCGTCGCCGCCGATGCGGGCGACGAGGTCGTCGGGGCGCAGGGCGCGGCGCAGCCGCTGGGCGCTGACGCGGATGAGCTGGTCGCCGGCGAGGTGGCCGTAGGTGTCGTTGGCGTACTTCAGCCCGTCGAGGTCGACGAAGAGGACGGCGACGCTGCCGGGCCGCGGGCTGGTGGCGACGACCTCGTCGAGGCGCTGCAGGAACGCCCAGCGCACGGGCAGGCCGGTCAGCGGGTCGTGGGCGGCGCGGTGGGCGAGCTCCTGGCGGGCGCGGCGGGCCTCGTCGCGGTCGCGGACGACGGACAGGTAGGAGGCGGCCAGGTCGGCGAGCAGGCCGGCGGTGGCCAGCTCGTGGGGGGTGAAGGGGCGCACCTGCGCGCGGTACACGCTCAGGGCGCCGATCGGGCCCTCGCGCCCGCGCAGCGGCAGGGCGGCGACGGTGCGCACGCCCAGGCCGACGGCTTCGGCCTGGAACTGCGGCCAGTCCCCCTCGACGGCGAGGTCGCCGACGGCGACGACCCGGTCGTGGCGCACGCAGTCGTGGCACGGGCCCTCCTGCAGGAGCTCCTGCAGGTCCTCCAGGCGCCGGGCGCCCTCGTGCAGGGAGTGGGCGAGGACGAGCCGGCCGTCGGGGGCGGGGACGACGACCCCCGCGCCGTCGGCGTGCAGGATGCGCACGGCGGCCTCGGCGAGGCGGCGCAGGAGGTCCTCGGCGGAGAAGTCGCCGGTGACGGTGCGGGTGAAGGTGCGCACGACGTCGACGACCTCGCCGAGCTGGCGGTCGGCGGGGGACGGCTCGACGGGCACGCGCACCCCCTGACCTCGTCGTCCCCCCGCGGCTGGAGGGTGCCGGGCACGCTAGCGCCGCGCCCCCGGTGCGGCGAGCGGTCGCGCACCGCACCGAGGGGCGGTCGGGCGGTCAGCCCCGCAGGGCGTGCTCGTCGGCGCGGCCGTCGTCGTCGAGGGCGTCGAGGGCGACCAGCCGCCACCAGGCGGGGGTGCGCGGGTGGGGGCCGGGGTCGACACCGGCGGCGCGCAGCCAGGCGCGGTCGCGGGCGACGCGGCGGCGCCAGCGGCGGCGGTGCAGCCACCACAGCAGGGCGGCGTGGGCGGCGAGGAGCAGCAGGACGCAGCTCCAGTACGCGCCGGGGGTCAGCAGCGGCACCCGCGCGACGCTACGAGCGGTGGACGACCGATCACCCCCCGCGCAGGAGGCCGGGGGGTGAACGGCAGGTGTCAGGCGTCGCGCCCGGCGCCGGCCGAGGGCAGCGCGGACAGGAACTGCGGAGCCCGCAGCCGCGCGTCCGCGAACGCGCGGGCCACCTCCTGCGCGACGTCGCCGGCCGCGCCGGCCCCGACGAGGGCGATGGCGGAGCCGCCGAACCCGCCGCCGGTCATCCGGGCGGCCAGCGCGCCGGCGGAGCGGGCGGTGTCCACGGCCAGGTCGAGCTCCCGGCAGGAGACCTCGTAGTCGTGGCGCAGCGACTCGTGCGAGGCGTCCAGCAGCGGCGCGACCTCCCGTTCGCGGCCGGCTCGCAGCAGGTCCGCGGTGCGGCGCACCCGGTCGATCTCGGTGACGGCGTGCCGCACCCGCCGGCGCAGGACGGCGACGTCGTCGCCGGGCCCGGCCGCGGCGGCCAGCCGGTCCAGCGCCCCGTCCAGGTCGGCGGGGTCGACCTCGCGCAGCGTCGGCACCCCCAGCAGGCGCGCGGCGCGCTCGACGTCGGCGCGGCGGGCGCCGTACTCCCCGCCGGAGTGCGAGTGCGCGGCGCGGGTGTCGACCACGAGCAGCGCCAGGCCGGCGGCGGCCAGGTCCAGCGGCAGGTGCTCGACGGTGTCGTCGCGGGTGTCCAGCAGGATCCCGCCGCCGGGCCGGGAGCGCAGCGAGGCCGCCTGGTCCATCCCGCCGGTCGCGGCGCCCGCGACGACGTTCTCCGCCTGCACGCACGCCGCGGCCAGCTCGGCGCGGCCGGCGTCGTCGGTGGGCAGGTCGTCCAGGTCGGCCAGGGCGATCGCGACGGCGCACTCCAGCGCGGCCGAGGACGACAGCCCCGAGCCGAGCGGGACGTGCCCGTCGACGACGGCGTCGAAGCCGTGCGCCGTGCCCATCGCCCACGCCACCCCGGCCACGTAGGCGGCCCACCCGTCGGGGGTACCGGGGCCGACCTCGGACAGGGAACCCTCCCAGTCGGCGCCGGCCTCCTGCGCGGAGCGCACGCGCACGACGTCGTCGTGGCGCGGGCTGAGCGCGACGAACGTGCGGTGCGGCAGCGCCAGCGGCAGGCACAGCCCACCGGTGTAGTCGACGTGCTCACCGACGAGGTTCACCCGCCCCGGCGCCGACCACACCCCCTCCGGCGTCTCGCCGAACACGTCGAGGAACGTCGCGGCGACGGCCTCGGCCGCCTCCGCGCGCCCCGGTGCCTCGAAGAACCGCACGTCCGCCACGCTCACGCCACCTCCCGCAGCCGCTGCGCGACCGCCTCGGGCGTGGTGTCGTTGATCCACGCCGCCATCGCCGACTCCGAGCCGGCCAGGTACTTCACCTTCCCCGGCCCGCGCAGCACGCTGAACACCTGCAGGTGCAGCCGGAACTCCTCCCGCCCGGTGCGCACGGGCGCCTGGTGCCACCCGGCGATGTAGGGCAGCGGGTGCTCGTCGGGGTAGTAGCGGTCCAGCCGGCCCAGCAGGTCCAGGTAGGCGGTGACCAGGTCGGCGCGCTCGGCGTCGTCGAGGGCCGGCAGGTCCGGCACGTCGCGGTGCGGGGCGAGGTGGACCTCGACGGGCCAGCGGGCCGCGGCCGGCACGTACGCCGTCCAGTGCTCGGTCTCCAGCACGACGCGGGTGCCGGCGCGGCGCTCGGCGTCCAGCACGTCGCGGAACAGGTTGCGGCCCGTGGCCGCGCGGTGCTCGGCGGCGCGGCGCAGGGTCGTCGCGGTGCGCGGCGTCACGAACGGGTAGCCGTAGATCTGCCCGTGCGGGTGCGGCAGCGTCACGCCGATCTCCTGCCCGCGGTTCTCGAAGCAGAACACCTGCTCGACGCCGGGCACCCGCGCCAGCCCCTCGGTGCGGTCCACCCACGCCTCCACGACGGTGCGCGCGCGGTGCGGCGCCAGGGTGCCGAACGAGCCGGTGGCCTCGCTGGTGAAGCAGATGACCTCGGTGCGCCCGGTGCCCGGCCGCACCGGCCACAGCTCCTCGCCGTCGACGAGACCGGGGTCGCCGCCCACGCGCGTGGAGAAGGAGGGGAACCGGTTCTCGAACACGACGACGTCGTAGGAGTCGTCGGGGATCTCGGTGGGGAACCCGCCGGGGACGGTGGGGGCCAGCGGGTCCTGGTCCGGCGGCGGCATGAGGGTGCGGTCGTTGCGGTGCGAGGCCATCGCGATCCAGTCGCCCGTCAGCGGGTCGTACCGCACCTGCGTGCGGCCGCGCACGACGTCGTCGGCGGGCGGCAGCGGGCGGGTGTCGACGGCGTCGCGCACCCGGGTGCCGGACAGCCACGGCTCGGTGTCGTCGAAGTAGATGAGCTCGCGGCCGTCGGCCATCCGGGTCGACGTGCGCCGGAACGCGTGGGCGCCCTCGCCGGAGGAGGTCCGGTGGGCGTCGGGTTCCTGGGGGCGGTTCACGGGGTCTCCTCCTCGGGAGCGGTGACGAGGTCCCCGACGAGGTCGCGCACGGCGTCGCGCGCGTCGTCGGGGAACTCGGTGTCGGTGACGAGGACGTCGACGGCGTCGAGCCCGGCGATGGTCGCCAGGCCGACGACGCCCCACTTGGTGGCGTCGGCGACGACGACGAGGGAGCGCGCGCACTCCACGAGCGCGCGGTCGGTCTCGGCCTCGGCGAGGTTCGGGGTGGTCAGCCCGGCGCGCACGTCCAGGCCGTGGACGCCGAGGAACAGCTGGTCGACGTGCAGGCCGGCCACGCTGCGCACGGCGACCGGGCCGGTGAGCGCGTCGGAGGGGGTGCGCACGCCGCCGGTGAGCACGACGGTGCGCCCGGCCTCCTCGGCGCCCGGCTCGTGCAGGACGTCGGCCACCCGCGGGGAGTTCGTCACGACGGTCAGGTCCGGCACGCCGCGCAGCGCGCGCGCCAGCTCCACCGTCGTCGTGCCCGCCGACAGCGCCACCGACGCTCCGGGGCGCACGAGAGCGGCTGCGGCGCGGGCGATCGCGCGCTTCTGCGCGGTCTGCAGCTCCGCCTTGGCGGCGAACCCGGGTTCCGCGCTGCTGCGCTCGTCCAGGGAGGCGGCCCCGCCGTGCACGCGGGCGACGAGCCCGCGCCGGTGCAGCTCGCCGATGTCGCGGCGCACCGTCATGTCGGACACGCCGAGGCGCTCGACGAGGTCGGCGACCCGCACCCCGCCGCGCTCGCGGACGGCCTCGAGGATGAGCGCCTGGCGCTGGTGGGCCAGCACGGCGCTCACCGCGCCTCGCGCACCACGGCGCTCGCACCGGGCGCCAGGTGCAGCTCGCCGGCGACGTCGCGGCCGGCGACCTCGTCGAACCCGGTGACGGCGACGGTGGCGGGTTCCGTCCCCGTGGCGAAGGCGAACAGCCAGCTGCGCCCGTCGGCGTGCCGGCGGCGCACGACGTCGACCTCACCGGTGGCGGCGGCGACCGGTTCGACCCCCGCTGCCGCGAGGACGCGCTCCAGCAGCGCGCCCAGGCCCGCGTCGTCCAGCGACGTGCCGCAGTACCAGGCGGTGTCGCGCCGGGTGGTCGCCGGGCTGCCCGCGACGGGACCGGTGTACCGGGCCAGGACCTCGGTGCCCTCCGCGGCGGCGCCGCGCTCGGTCCACGTCGTGACGGCCGAGCCGTCGTCCAGGGCGGCGGTGCGCCCGGGCAGCAGCGGGTGGAACTCCTCCACGCGCACGCCCAGCAGGTCGCGGAACGCGCCGGGGTAGCCGCCCAGGCGCACGCGGGCGCGCTCGTCCACCAAGCCGGAGGCGTACGTGACGAGCACGTGCACCCCGGCCGCGGCGGCGTCGGCGACGGCGCGCGCGGTGGCGTCGTCGGTCAGGTACAGGGTCGGGACGACGACGGCGCGGTAGCCGCGCAGGACGGCGGCCAGGTCCTCGACCTCCTCGCCCGGGTGCGCGGGGCGGAACGAGCCGACGCCCAGGACGTCGACGCCGACCTGCCGGCGGCGCAGCGCGGAGTGCACCCGGTGCGCCTCGCGCAGGTGGTGAAGCTCGCTGCTGGGCAGCGTCTCGCCCTCCAGCGCCCAGGCGTTCTGCCAGTCCACCAGCAGCGCGACGTCGGCCTGCACGTCGCTGCCGGCGACGTCGCCGAGGCGGCCCAGCAGGTCCCCGAGCTCGGCGACCTCGCGGAAGCGGTCGCTGTCCGGCCCGGCGTGCGGGACGAGGGCGGAGTGCCACTGCTCGGCGCCGCCGGCGGAGGCGCGCCACTGGAAGAAGCAGACGCCGTCGGCGCCGCGGGCCACGTGCTGCAGGGAGTCGCGCAGCATGTCGCCGGGGGCCTTGGCGACGTTGACGGGCTGCCAGTTCACCGCGCTGGTGGAGTGCTCCATGAGCAGCCAGGGACCGCGCGCGATCCCGCGGGTGAGGTCCGCGGAGAACGCCAGCTCCGGCCGCGGGTCCAGCGGGTCGCCGGGGGAGCCGGGGCCGACGCCGGGCACGAGGTAGTGGTCGTTGGAGACGACGTCCTGCTCGCGGGCCCAGCGCGCGTAGTCCACCGCCGTCTGCCCCGCGGTGACCATGAAGTTCGTCGTCACGGGCACGTCGGGGGTGCGCCGGCGCAGCACCTCCTTCTCCGCCAGGTGCTGGCCGAGCAGCTCGTCGGAGGAGAACCGCGCGAAGTCCAGCGCGTGGGCGGGGTTGGCGAAGCTGGAGGACAGCGCCGGCACCTGCACCTGCTCCAGGTCGGTGTAGTGCTGGCTCCAGAACGCCGTCGCCCAGGCCTCGTTCAGCTCCTCGACACCGGAGTACCGCGCGGCGAGCCAGCGGCGGAACGACGCCGCGGACACGTCGCAGTAGCAGCGCGCGTTGTGGCAGCCCAGCTCGTTGCTGACGTGCCACAGCCGCAGCGCGGGGTGGTCGCCGTAGCGCGTGGCGAGCGTGTCGACCAGCAGGAGGGAGCGCTCGCGGTAGACGGGGGAGCTGGGGCACCAGCTCTGCCGGCTGCCGAAGGTGGCGCGGCGGCCCTCGTGGTCCACGGGCAGCACCTCGGGCCAGCGCTGCGACATCCAGGCGGGCGGGGAGGCCGTCGCGGTGGCGAGGCTGACGCCGATCCCGCCGGCGTGCAGGTCGTCCAGGACGGCGTCGAACCATCCCAGGTCGAAGCGGTCCGGCTCCGGTTCGAGCAGCCCCCAGGCGAAGATGCCGACGGACACCAGGCTCACGCCGGCGCGCTGCATGAGGCCGACGTCCTCACGGCGCACCTCCGGCGGCCACTGCTCGGGGTTGTAGTCCGCCCCGAAGGCGATCCGGGTCTGCCCGCCGGGTCCCTGGCTCCACTGCCGCACCCCGCCAGCATGGAGCACGCCGCCCCGCGGGTCAAACACGAGCGAACACGAACGGACAGAGGTTGACACGTCCCGGGGCGGCGGCGAGGCTGCCGCGGTGCCCGCCGACGACGCCGCAGCCACCGCCACGACCTCCGCCGCCACCGCCCCGCAGGACCTCCCCACCGCGCCGGAGCAGGGGAGCCCGGTGCGCGCCGCCTGGTTCGAGGACCGGTTCCCGGTGGTCGGGGCGCTGCCCGCGCGCTCGCACCTGCGCTCCGACGCCCCGGCGGTGAGCCTGGACGGGCAGTGGCGCTTCCGGCTGTCCCCGCACGCGCACGCCCCCCGCGAGCAGCTGGCCGCCGACCACGACGACTCCGCGTGGGAGCGGACCGCCGTCCCCGGCCACTGGCAGCTGCAGCACCCGGTCGAGTCCTCCCGCCCGGCGTACACGAACGTCACCTACCCCTTCCCGCTGGACCCGCCGCGCGTGCCGGAGGAGAACCCCACGGGCGACCACCGCCGCCGCTTCACCCTCCCGCCCGGCGAGGGCCGCGTCGTCCTGCGGTTCGAGGGCGTGGACTCCGCGTTCGAGGCGCACGTGGACGGCACGCCCGTCGGGCGCTCGGTGGGCAGCCGCCTGCCGGTGGAGCTCGACGTCACCGACGCCCTCGACCCGCAGCGCGAGGAGCACGTCCTCGCCGTCCGCGTCCACCAGTGGTCCTCGGCCAGCTACCTGGAGGACCAGGACATGTGGTGGCTGTCGGGGATCTTCCGGTCCGTCACCGTCCTGCGCCGGCCCCCGCGCGGGATCGACGACGTGCACGTCCACACCGGCTGGGCGGACGGGACCGGGACGCTGCGCGTGGACGTGGACACCCGCGACGGCGCCGCCGCGCGCGTCCTCGTGCCCGAGCTGGGCCTGGACCTCGCCGCGGGCGAGGAGGTCTCCGTCGCCGCCGAACCCTGGTCGGCGGAGTCGCCGCGCCTGTACGACGCCGAGGTCGTCACCCCCGGCGAGCGGGTCCGGCTGCGGGTGGGGTTCCGCACCGTCGCGATCGTCGACGGCGTGTTCACCGTCAACGGCCGCCCCGTGACCCTGCACGGCGTCAACCGCCACGAGTTCCACCCCGACCGCGGCCGGGCCGTCACCCGCCAGGACATGCTCGACGACGTCCTGCTGATGAAGCGCCACCACGTCGACGCCGTCCGCACCAGCCACTACCCGCCGCACCCGGAGTTCCTGGAGCTGTGCGACGAGCACGGCCTGTACGTCGTCGACGAGTGCGACCTGGAGACGCACGGGTTCGTGGAGGTGGACTGGCGGCAGAACCCCTCCGACGACCCCCGCTGGGAGCGCGCGTACGTGGACCGCGTGACGCGCACGGTGGAGCGGGACAAGAACCACGCGTGCGTCGTCCTGTGGTCGCTGGGCAACGAGAGCGGCACGGGCGTGAACCTCGCGGCGATGGCCCGCTGGGCGGAGGACCGCGACCCCTCGCGCCCGCTGCACTACGAGCACGACTGGGGCTACCCCGACACGGACGTCCACTCCACGATGTACGCCTCCCACGAGCAGGTCGCGGCGATCCTCGCCGGGGACGGCGCGCACGAGGGCAAGCCGTACCTGCAGTGCGAGTACGCGCACGCGATGGGCAACGGGCCGGGCGGGCTGGCCGAGTACCAGGAGCTGTTCGACTCCTCCGACCGCTGCATGGGCGGTTTCGTGTGGGAGTGGATCGACCACGGCCTGCGGCTGCCCGGCGGGGGCTTCGGCTACGGCGGCGACTTCGGCGAGCGCCTGCACGACGGGAACTTCGTCGCCGACGGTCTCGTGCTGCCCGACCGCACCCCCTCGCCCGGCCTGCTCGACTACGCGCACGTCGTCAGCCCGGCCCGCTTCTCCGTCGAGGCCACGCCGTCCGGGGACCTGCTGCGGCTGACGAACCGGTACGCGTTCACGCCCCTGCTCGACGGCGCGTCGCTGCTGCGCCTGGAGGTCGCCGACGACGGTGAGGTCGTGCTGTCCACGACGGCGGAGGCCGGCCCGCTGGCGCCGGGGGAGTCCGTGCTCGTCGAACTGCCCGACGACCTGCCGCCCGGGCGCCCCGACGCCGAGCGCGTCCTGACCGCCACCGTCGTCACGACGGCCGCCTCCCCGCACGCCCCGGCCGGGCACGCGCTCGGCAGCGGTCAGGTCGTGCTCGCCCCGGCCCCCGAGCGCGCCGTGCCCTCGGGCGCGCCGCTGCGGCACCGCGGCGGCGACCTGCTGCTGGGCCCCGCCGCGTTCGACGCCCGCACGGGCGACCTGCTGCGCGTCGGCGACCTGCCGGTCTCCGGGTTCGCCCTGGACCTGTGGCGCGCGCCCACCGACAACGACCGCGGGGTGCACGGCGACCGCGTCGAGCCGGCCTGGCGGGCGCTGCGCCTGGACGACCTGCGCACCCGCACCGCGCTCGTGGAGGAGGGCGAGGACTCCCTGCGCGTCGCCGTGCGCGTGGCCCCGCCCGGCGGCGACACCGGGTTCGCCGCGACCTTCACCTGGACCGCGCAGGAGGACGAGGACGGCGGTGCGCTCGGGCTGCGCGTCGAGGTGGCGCCCGAGCGCGAGCTGGGCGCACCGCTGCCGCGCCTCGGGGTCCGGCTGCGCCTGCCCCGCCACCTCGCGGACGTCGCCTGGTACGGGCGCGGCCCCGGCGAGGCGTACGCCGACACGGGCCTGGCGACCCGCTTGGGCCGCTGGAGCGGCACCGTCGACGGCTGGCAGACGCCGTACGTGCGCCCGCAGGAGAACGGCCGCCGCGCCGGTGTCCGCGTCCTCGACCTCACCGGCGCCGGCCCCGGCCTGCGCGTGGAGGGCGTGCCCGAGATCGGCGTCAGCGCCCGCCGCTGGAGCACCGCGGACCTGGAGCGCACCGCCCACGCCCACGAGCTGCGGGACTCCGGCCACCTCCACCTGCACCTGGACGTCGCCCAGCACGGCATCGGCACCGGCTCCTGCGGGCCGGGCGCCCTGCCGCAGCACCGCCTGGACGCCGCGCCGGCGGCCTTCGCGCTCGTGCTGCGCCCGCTGGCGGGCTGAGGGGCGGTCCTCGCGCCGGTGGGCGCGGCGGGCGGCCCGGGCGGCGGTGGCAGGATGAGGAGCATGGCCGACGCACCACCCCCCGCACCGGGCGCGCGCCCCCGGTTGCTGTCCGGGATGCAGCCCACCTCGGACTCCCTGCACCTCGGCAACTACCTGGGCGCCCTGACCCAGTGGGTGGCCCTGCAGGAGACCCACGAGGCGCTGTACTGCGTCGTCGACCTGCACGCCCTCACCGTCGGTCCCGACCCGGCGGCGCTGCGCGAGCGCACCCGCCGCACCGCCGCCCAGTACCTGGCCGCGGGCGTGGACCCGGAGCGCTCGGCGCTCTTCGTGCAGTCCCACGTGCCCGCCCACGCCCAGCTGGCCTGGGTGCTGTCCTGCCTCACCGGCTTCGGCGAGGCCGGGCGCATGACGCAGTTCAAGGACAAGGCCGCCAAGCAGGGCACCGAGGGCGCCAGCGTGGGCCTGTTCACCTACCCGGTCCTCATGGCCGCCGACATCCTGCTCTACCAGGCCGCGGAGGTGCCGGTCGGCGAGGACCAGCGCCAGCACCTGGAGCTGACCCGCGACCTGGCCCAGCGCTTCAACAGCCGCTACGGCGAGACCTTCGTCGTCCCCGAGCCGTACATCCTCAAGGAGACGGCGAAGATCTACGACCTGCAGGAGCCGGGGGCGAAGATGAGCAAGACCTCCTCCTCGCCCAGCGGCATCGTCGACGTCATGGACGAGCCGCGGGTCACCGCCAAGAAGATCCGCTCCGCCGTCACCGACACCGGCCGCGAGGTGCGCTACGACCCCGTCGAGAAGGCCGGCGTCTCCAACCTGCTGACGATCCACTCGGCCCTGTCCGGCCGCTCGATCGCCGACCTGGAGGCCGACTTCGCCGGCCGCGGCTACGGCGACCTGAAGAAGGAGCTCGCCGAGGTCGTCACCGAGGCCCTCGGGCCCGTGCGCGAGCGCACGCTGGAGCTGCTGGCCGACACCGCCACCCTCGACGACGTCCTGGCCGAGGGCGCCCGGCGGGCGAACGCCGTCGCGGAGGACACCCTGGCGCGGGTGTACGACGCGGTGGGGCTCGTGGGCCGCCGGAGGTGACGACCGCCCCGCGCGGCGGTCCGTCCGGTCCGCCCGGCCCGCCGGCCCCCGGGGACGTCCCCGTCATCGGGGTGTCGATCCCGGTGCCGGAGCCGCACGCCGGTGAGCTGACGGCGTGGCGGCACGCGTTCGGCGACCCGCTCGCCGACCGCGTGCCCCCGCACATCACCCTGCTGCCGCCGCACCCGCTGCCGCCGCGCGAGGCCGACCGGGCGCGCCGCCACCTGGCGGAGACGGCCGGTCGCACCGCGCCCTTCGAGGTGCACCTGCGCGGCACGGCCACCTTCCGGCCCGTCTCGCCGGTGGTGTTCGTGCAGGTCACGCACGGCATCTCCGAGTGCGAGCTGCTGCAGGCCGCCGTGCGCACCGGGCCGCTGGTGCGCGAGCTCGCCTTCCCGTACCACCCGCACGTCACCGTCGCCCACGACGTGCCCGAGGACGACCTCGACCGCGCCGAGACGACCCTGCGCGACTGGGAGGCCGCCTTCCCCGTCACCGGGTTCAGCCTCTACGAGCACGGCACCGACGGCGTGTGGCGCCCGCGGGAGCACTTCGTCTTCGGCGGCTGAGACCCGTGCGGGCGCCCGCCGCCCGTGCGGGCCCGCGGGGCCTCCGCGATGATCGGCGCGTGAGCGGTCTCCAGCAGCAGGCGGCCGGCGCGGTGACCGCGGTCAGGGGCAGCCACCCGCTGCGGGCCTGGCAGCGCTACAGCGAAGCGCGCGGCAACACCCTCGCCGGCGGCATCGCCTACTTCGCCTTCTTCTCGATCTTCCCCGCGCTCGCGGTGGGGCTGACCGTCGTCGGCTTCGTCATGCGCGCCCAGAGCGACGTGCTGGACTCCGTCATCGGCGGGCTGGAGCCTTACCTGCCAGGGCTCATCCACCGCGGCGCCGAGCCCGCCGACCCCGCGGCCCGCGAGCCCGGCATCTACATCGACGCGGTCCTGCAGAGCAGCGCGCTGAACCTGGCGCTGTTCGGCTCCCTGGCCGTGCTGCTGTTCACCGGGCTGGGCTGGATCGACGCCATGCGCCAGGGCATCCGCGCCGTCTTCGGCGAAGAGGCCGGGGGCGCGGCCTTCCCGATCGCCAAGGCGCGCGACCTCGTCGTCCTCCTCGTCATCGGCAGCGGCGTGGTCTTGTCCATCCTGTCCGTCACGGTCACCGCCACCGCGGGGGACTGGCTGCTGCGCCAGGCGGGCGTGGAGGACACCACGGTGGGGGCCTGGCTGCTGCGCCTGGCCGGCCTGCTCGTGGCCCTCGTCGTGGACAGCGCCACCTTCCTGGCCGTCTTCCGCGTCCTGCCCATGGTGAGCGTGCCGCTGCGCCAGCTCGTGCCGGGCGCCCTCATCGGCGGGGTCGGGCTGGGCGTCCTCAAGCAGTTCGGCACCGAGATCGCCTCCCGGTCGGCGTCGAACAACGCCTTCCTCGGCGCCGCCGCCAGCATCGTCGTGCTGCTGGTGCTGATGAACCTGGTGGGCCGGTTGATCCTGCTCGCCGCCGCGTGGGCGGCCACCCAGGCCGAGGACGCCGGCTCGCTGCCCGCGCGCTGGGTCGAGGACCGCTACGTGGTGCCGCTGGGGCCCGTCGAGCCGCCGCAGCTGCGCCGCGGCACCGGTGGGGCGCGGGGCGGTCGGGCCGCCGCCTTCGGGGCGGGGCTGGCCGGCGGGGCGCTCGCCGGCGCCGGGGCGACGCTCGTGCTCGCGGTCCGCGTCCTGGGTGGGCGGCCGCCGTGGTCGCGGCGAGCGCGCCGGAGCCGCTTGAGAGGATGAGGACGTGGTCCTCTCCCAGCGCGCCAGCCTGTTCCTGCTCGCCGTCGGCGTGTGGACGTGGGCGATCTGGCCGAACTTCCTGCGCAACATCTGGGGCGACGAGCGCTCCTGGGACGGCGGGCCGCAGCCGTTCTTCCTCGTCCACCTCGTCCTCGTCGTCGTCAGCCTGGTGATCGGCACGGCGGTGGGGGTCCTGGGGGTCCGGGGGCTGCGCGCGGCCCGCCGCCGCGCGCGCTGACCCGGGCGCGGTGATGATCGGCACGTGCCCGAGGGTCACCTGCTGCACCACTACGCCCGCCGCCTGCACGCCGACCTGGCCGGCCGCGCCGTGGCCGCCTCCAGCCCGCAGGGGCGCTTCGACGCCCGCCCCTTCGACGGCCGCCGCGTCGAGCGCGTCCACGCCCGCGGCAAGCACCTGTTCTGCGAGGTCCAGGACGCCCCCGTCCTGCACGTGCACCTGGGGCACGACGGGCTGCTCCTGCGCACCGACGACCCGTCGCTGCCGCCGCTGCGCGGCACCCGGCTGCGGCTGGCGACCGAGGGGGCCGCGTGGTCGCTCATCGCCCCCAGCCGCTGCGAGCCGCTGACGCCCGCGGCGCGCGACGACGTGCTGGCGTCCCTGGGCCCCGACCCGGTCGTCGACACCGGACCCGCCGCGCGGGAGGAGGCCGTGCGCCGGCTGACCGCCAAGCGCTCACCCGTCGGCACCGCGCTGCTGGACCAGTCCGTGTGGGCGGGCCTGGGCAACGTCTGGCGCGCCGAGCTGCCGCACCTGCTGCGCATCGACCCCGCCCGCCGCGTCGACGCCGAGGAGGCGGGCCGGCTGTGGGACCTGTCGGTGCGGATGCTCGGCGACTGCGTCGAGCCGGGGAAGATCATCACCGTGCCCGACGGCGAGCCGGGGGAGCGGTGGGTCTACAAGAGGGACCGCTGCCGCGGCTGCGGCGCCCCGGTGCGCGTCCAGCAGCTCGGCGGGCGCACCTGCTACACCTGCCCCGCCGAGCAGACCTGACCCCCTCACCCCGCCGTGATCACGGATGTGTGAGAGCTCACGCACCCGAGATCACCGCGGGGAGCACGAGGGGGTTGCCGGGCGCGGGGGCGTGCGGTGGGATGGGCTCCCAGGGCGCGACACGGGAGTCGCGCCCCGTCGGAGGAGGCCCTCACCGTGAGCACGACCGACACCGCCAGCTCCACCACCGCGAACGGCTCGCGACCCGACGGCAACCGCGCCGTCGCCTACCTCGGCCCCGGCCGGGTCGAGGTGCAGACGATCGACTACCCGACCTTCGAGCTGAAGGACGGTCCCGGGGTCAACCCCGCCAACGTCGGCCGCAAGGTCGAGCACGGCGTCATCCTCAAGCTCGTCGCCACCAACATCTGCGGTTCCGACCAGCACATGGTCCGCGGCCGCACCACCGCCCCGCCGAACCTCGTCCTGGGCCACGAGATCACCGGCGAGATCGTCGAGAAGGGTCGCGACGTCGAGTTCCTCGAGGTCGGCGACCTCGTCTCGGTGCCGTTCAACATCGCCTGCGGCCGCTGCCGCAACTGCAAGGAGCGCAAGACCGGCATCTGCCTCAACGTCAACCCCGACCGCCCCGGCTCGGCGTACGGGTACGTCGACATGGGTGGCTGGGTCGGCGGGCAGGCCGAGTACGTCCTCGTCCCGTACGCGGACTTCAACTGCCTGAAGTTCCCGGACAAGGACCAGGCGATGGAGAAGATCCTCGACCTGACGATGCTCTCCGACATCTTCCCGACCGGTTTCCACGGCTGCGTGTCGGCCGGTGTCGGCGTCGGGTCCACGGTCTACATCGCCGGCGCCGGGCCCGTCGGCCTGGCCGCCGCCGCCGGCGCGCAGCTGCTGGGCGCGGCCGTCGTCATCGTCGGCGACCTCAACGCCGAGCGCCTGGAGCGGGCCCGCAGCTTCGGCTGCGAGACCGTCGACGTGTCCAAGGGCGACCCGCGCGACCAGATCGAGCAGATCCTCGGCGTGCCCGAGGTCGACTGCGGTGTCGACGCCGTCGGTTTCGAGGCGCGCGGGCACGGCGAGGGCGCCAAGGGCGAGGCGCCGGCGACGGTGCTGAACTCCCTCATGGAGATCACCACGGCCGGCGGCGCGATGGGCATCCCGGGCCTGTACGTGACCGGCGACCCGGGCGGTGTCGACGAGGCCGCCAAGCGCGGCGCGCTGTCGCTGGACCTGGGCACGGGGTGGGCGAAGTCGCTGTCGTTCACCACCGGTCAGTGCCCGGTGATGAAGTACCACCGCGGCCTGATGATGGCGATCCTGCACGACAAGGTGCAGATCGCGAAGGCCGTCGGCGCGACGCCCATCTCGCTGGACGAGGCCCCCGACGCGTACCAGAAGTTCGACGCCGGAGCGCCGCAGAAGTTCGTCATCGACCCGCACGGGATGATCAAGCGCTGACGCCCCACCTCGCCGTGATCATGGATGCGTCGACCGTGACGCGTCCATGATCACCGCGGGGGTCGGGGAGGGGTAGGACGCGGTCGGGGTCAGGCGGGGCGCAGGACGACCTCGCCGCCGGCGCGGACGACCGCGGTGCCGCGCTGGAACCTCTGCGTCCGCTCACCGGCGCCGGAGTCCTCCAGCTCGCCGGTCGGGAACCCCAGCGGGCCGGCCGCGCCACCGCCGTCCAGCCACGCCCGGCGCACCGGGTCGACGACGAACTGCGCGCCCGTGGCCGGCGACCAGTACACCGACCCGCCCTCGAAGTTCGAGGAGCGCCCGTCGGTGCCGGGCACCGTCGCCTCGTCCGTCACGGGGTACCCCAGCGGGCCCGCCTCCCAGCCGCTGCGGCGCCAGCGGTCCCGCACCGCGCCGAGCACCGCGTGCGCCGACGTGCGCGGGCTCCAGTACACCGACCCGCGCTCGAAGTGGCTGAACCGCCCGCGCCGGTCCGGCGTCTCCTGCTCGCTCGTCACCGGGTACCCCAGCGGCCCCGCCTCCCAGCCCAGCGCCGCCCACGTGTCGCGGATCGCTCCCCGCACCACCTGCGCGCCCGTCGCGGCCGTCCAGTAGATCGACGCCGACCCGGCGAAGTGGTTGTAGCGCCCGCGCCGGTCCGGCGTCTCGCGCTCGCTGGTGACGGGGAACCCCAGCGGCCCGGCCTCCCAGCCGCGCTGCGCCCACGCGTCGCGGACCGCCCCCTGCACCGCGTGCGCGCCGGTCTCCGGCGACCAGTACACCGACCCGCGCTGGAAGTGCTGGAACCGGCCGCGGTCGCCCGGCACCGGCAGCTCGTCGGTCGTGGGGAACCCCAGGCGGGCCTCCCAGCCCAGCCGCGCCCACGTCTCGCGCACGGCGCCCGCGACGGCGTGCGCGCCGGTGGCGCCCGACCAGTAGATCGAGCCGCCGTCGAAGTGCTGGTAGACGCCGGTGTCGCCGGGGGTGCGCTGCTCCGGCGTGCGCTGCTCGCCGAGGAACCCGCCGGGTCCGCCGAGGGCCGTGTACCGGCTGCCGATCGCGGTGCAGTCCTGCAGCGCCGGCGCACTGTGCGCCCCGGTGCGCTGGTCGGTCGCCGACGTGGTCGTGCACCCCCACGCGGGGATCCGCCAGGGCGGGGTGCAGGTGACGACCCGGCACCACACCGGCCCGGTGCACGAGACGTCCTGGCGGCACTGCCCGTAGCGGAACTCGTTGCAGCACACCCGGCGCTGGTCGCACTGCCCGGTCGGCCCGCACCCGCAGGAGCAGTTGCGGCAGCCCTCCCCGCAGAACTTGCGGCCGCCGCCGCACCCGCAGGAGCAGTAGCTGTGGCAGTCGATGTAGTAGCGCGCCGACCCGCAGCAGTACCCGGAACCGTCCGACTTCCACCAGCCGCCGACCAGGCTGCCCGGCGGGCACCGGTTCACCCCGCCGTTGACGGTGGCGCAGAACACCGTGTACCCGGAGCGGCAGGTGGAGTCCGTCCCGCACACCGCCGCGTACGCCGTGCCCGGGCGGGTCAGGAACGACACCGGCCCCACGCTGAGCGCGGAGCCGACGACGGCCGTGCGCGCGAGGAACCCGCGCCGGTCGGTGCGCCGGGCCAGCGCCGTCGTCGCGGCCGACGTCAGGGAGTCGATCCAGCGGTCCAGCACGGTCACCGCGCACCTCCGGCCGTGTCGAGCGGTTCGTCGAGCGGTTCGTCGAGCGGTTCGTCGAGCGGTTCGTCGAGCGTCTCCGCGACGGGGACGTCGAGCGAGGCGTCCAGGGCGAGGGTCGCCAGCAGCGGGCGCACCCGCTCCACGAGCGCGGCCCGGCGGGCGTGGCTGCCCAGCACCACGTACAGGCAGAACGCCCGGCCGCCGACCTGGAAGAACCACTGCGACCCGCTCTGCCCCGGGATCGAGCGCTGCAACCGGTTCGGGGCGAAGTCCGCCGCCGTCGGCCGCGGCAGGCCCCGGTCGGCGAACAGCGGTGTCGCGCACGCCGCCGGGTCGTGCTCGAACAGCGACACGAACACGTCCTCGGTGCCCAGCAGCGCGGTGACGCCGCCGCCGAAGTCGCCGCGCACCGCCGGCAGCGCGACCGTGCTGGCGTGCAGGACGGGCCGCACCCGCGCGCCCGGCGCGTGCTCCTCGTCGCCGCGCAGCGCGATGCGCACCTCCCAGCCGCGCGGGGCGTCCAGCCCGATGCCGTGCGCCTGCAACCTCACCGTCGGCCTCCTCCGTCGTCGCCCACCGCTGGCCCCCTCACCCGCGCCTCACCCGCGCCTCACCCCGTCGGACCCGCCGCCAGCAGCAGCGCCCCGGCCGCGGCCGTCGCCGCGCACGCCAGCGCCGTCACCGCGCGCCCGGTGGGCGCCAGGCGCTCCAGCGCCCGGTGCACCCCCACCAGCCGCGCCGGGGTGGTGACCCCCCGCGCGGCCAGGACGGGCAGCGCCCGCGCCAGCCCGAACAGCAGCCCCAGCGCGGCGCCGCGCGCCGGGTCCCCGGTCAGCGCGACGAGCGCGAACGCCACGTACAGGACGGGGGAGGTCACGATCGTCACCACGCCCAGCCCCAGCTGGACGCCGTACCCGGCGCCGTACACCCAGCCGCGGTAGCGGTGCAGCCAGTCCTCGTCGACCTGCCGGTGCCACGTCGGCGGCGCCGGCAGGCGGCCCGTCTCCACCGCCAGCGCCCACAGCGCCAGCGCGACGACGACGGCCACGGCGACCTGCGCGGCCGCGCTCCCGCCCGGCAGCAGCAGCCCGAGCACGCCCAGGGCGAGGCCGGCGGCGGTGCCCCCGGCGGCGGAGCCGAGCAGGTGGGCCGTGACCGTGACCGGCCAGCGGCTGGCGCGTCCCCGCTCACCGAGCGGGGTGATGCTGGACAGCATCGACTCGCCTCAAGGCGACCACAGCGCGCGCAGCGCCGCGACGACGGTCAGGGGCGCGCCCACGAGCAGCGCCCACAGCGGCAGGGTCACCGGACGCCGGGCGCGGCCCGGTCCCCGGTCTCCTCGGCGGTCAGGTCCGCCGCGGTCAGCTGCAGGCTCGGGTGGCCCGGCAGGATGCCGGCGGCGCGCAGCTCCCGGTCGGCGCGCGCCTCGCGGTGGGCGCCGTCGCCGCGGTCCTCGCCCGCCCCGTGCCCGTGCCCGTGGGCGTGCCCGGCGCGGTCCGCCCGGTCGCCGGTGGCCTGGACGACGAGCCGCTGCACCTGCTCCCAGCTGGTCGCGCTGCCCTCGCCGGCCACGCGGCCCGTGCTCCCGTCGACGAGGACGAAGTACGGGGAGCCGGGCACCTCGTACCCCTCCCAGGCGGCCGTGGACATCACGACGTCCACCCCGTCGGGCGCCAGCTGCCGCAGCGCGGTGACGCTCTCGCGCTCCGGGCCCTGGGTGACGACGACGAGCCGGGTGCCGGCGGGCAGCCCGAGGCCGGGACGGGCGAAGCGCTGCCAGAACCCGTGGCAGGTCAGGCACCCGCTGGACAGGAACGCCACGAGGGTGTCGCGCCCGCCCGCGGTGACGTCGACCTGGACGGCGTCGCCGGTGGGCGTGGTGCCGGCCACGGGCAGTGCGCCGCCGCCGGTCAGCCCGGCCGGGCCGACGACGCCGTCGCCGACGGTGAACGGCACGTCGTCCGGCGTGCGGGGCGCGCCCGCGCCCGGCGCGGTGTCCTCCCGGCCGGCGCCCAGTTCGTGCAGGGAGCGCAGGACCTCGGCGTGGCTGCGCAGCAGGCCGGCGACGAGCAGGCCGAGCAGCGCGACGGCCACCGTGAGCCCGGCGACGAGGACGATCAGGACGGTCACGGAGCGCTCCGGAGGGGGAGGAGGGTGCGGTCGCCGCTGGCGGGCGCGCCGGGGGCGGTGGTGGGGGTGGAGGTCGCGGCGCTCCGCCGCGACGGTGCGGCGGCGCGCAGGCGGGGCAGGGCGGTGAGGACCAGCAGCGACAGCCCGGTGCCGACCGCCGCGGAGACCGCCACGGCGAGGGCGGGCCCGGGGCCCGCCGCCAGGACGGCGCCCAGCCCGGCGCCGCCGGTGAGCGCGACCGCCGCGCCGACGGCGGCCAGGGCGCCGGTGACGGCGACGTGCGCGGCGGTGGGCGGCACGTCGGCCGCGCCGAAGCAGCCGCAGCTGCTCAGCGGCCGCCGGCGCACGAGGGCGAGGACGACGAAGGCGGTGAAGCCCGCGTAGGCGGCGGCCAGCGCCCACGCCCCGGCGGGGGAGCCGCTGAGGGCGAGCGCCACCACGAGCAGCTCGGCCGCGCCGAGCAGGCGCACGAGGGCGGTGCCCGAGGGCAGCGACTGGGTGCGCAAGGCCTGCGCCGTCGAGCGCGGCCGCCGCACCTTCGCGACGCCCGCGACCACCAGCAGCGCGGCCCCCACGAGGAGGGGAACCGTGAGGGGGTTCACATCTTCACCGTGGGTCACGTCCGGTACCCCGGTCAAGCAGTTCGTCCGATCCCACCTCCCCCTCCCTCCGTGATCTTGCAGGGTTTCCCAGCAAGATCACGGAGGGAGGGGAAGGGGGAGGAGGTGGGGGAGGGGCGGGACCTGCGGGGGACGACGAGGGGCCCGGTGGACGGTGTCCACCGGGCCCCTCGTGCGGAGCGTCAGAACTTGCGGGAGATCAGCGCCTGCTTGACCTCGGCGATGGCCTTGGTGACCTGGATGCCGCGCGGGCAGGCCTCCGAGCAGTTGAAGGTCGTGCGGCAGCGCCACACGCCCTCCTTGTCGTTGAGGACCTCCAGGCGCAGGTCCGAGCCCACGTCACGGCTGTCGAAGATGAACCGGTGCGCGTTGACGATCGCGGCCGGGCCGAAGTACTGCCCGTCGTTCCAGAACACCGGGCAGCTCGACGTGCACGCCGCGCACAGGATGCACTTGGTCGTGTCGTCGAAGCGCTCGCGGTCGGCCTGCGACTGCAGGCGCTCGCGCGTCGGCTCGGCACCGGCGGCGATGAGGAACGGCATGACCTCGCGGTAGGAGGCGAAGAACGGCTCCATGTCCACGACGAGGTCCTTCTCCACCGGCAGGCCCTTGATGGGCTCGACGGTGATCGGCTTGGAGATGTCGAGGTCCTTCAGCAGGACCTTGCACGCCAGCCGGTTGCGGCCGTTGATCCGCATGGCGTCCGACCCGCACACGCCGTGGGCGCAGGAGCGGCGGAACGTCAGCGAGCCGTCCTCCTCCCACTTCACCTTGTGCAGCGCGTCCAGCACCCGGTCGGTGCCGTACATGGTGACGCGGTAGTCCTCCCAGTGCGGCTCGCTGTCGCGCTCCGGGTCGTAGCGGCGCACGCGCAGCGTCACGTCGAACGAGGGGATCTCCCCCGTGGGGGACTCGTTGCCGCCCTCGCGGGGCTTCGCGCCGCCCTCGCCGGCGCGGGCGCGGTCGGCGGACTTGGCGGGACCGGCCTCCGCGTTGGTCTCGCTGGGGCCCTGCTCGGTGGTCGACATCAGTACTTGCGCTCCATCGGCTGGTAGCGCGTCTGGACCACGGGCTTGTAGTCCAGGCGCATCGTGTGCTGCCCGTCGGCGCCGGCCTCGCGGTACACCATCGTGTGCCGCATGAAGTTGACGTCGTCGCGGTTGGGGTAGTCCTCGCGGAAGTGCCCGCCCCGGGACTCCTTGCGCTCCAGCGCCCCCAGGACCATGACCTCGGCCAGGTCGAGGAGGAACCCGAGCTCCAGGCCCTCGAGCAGGTCCACGTTGTACCGGCGGCCCTTGTCCTGCACGGCCACCCGGGCGTAGCGCTCCTTGAGCCGCTCGATGTCGGTGAGGGCCTGCTTCAGCGTCGCCTCGGTGCGGAAGACCTGGGCGTTGGCGTCCATCGTCTCCTGCAGCTCCGCCCGGATCGCCGCGACGCGGTCGGTCGTGGCGGGGCGGTCGCGCAGCTCGGTCAGCTGGGCGACGAGGTCGGCCTCGGGGGCCTCCGGCAGCGCCACCCACTGCGCCTTCGTGGCGTACTCCGCGGCGGCGATGCCGGCGCGGCGGCCGAAGACGTTGATGTCGAGCAGGGAGTTGGTGCCCAGGCGGTTGGACCCGTGCACGGACACGCACGCCACCTCGCCCGCGGCGTACAGGCCGGGGACGACGCGGGTGTTGTCCTGCAGGACCTCGGCCTCGACGTTGGTCGGCACGCCGCCCATCGCGTAGTGCGCGGTCGGGTAGACCGGCACCGGCTCGGTGTACGGCTCCACGCCCAGGTAGGTGCGGGCGAACTCGGTGATGTCCGGCAGCTTCGCGTCGATGTGCGCGGGCTCCAGGTGGGTCAGGTCGAGCAGGACGTAGTCCTTGTTCGGCCCGGCGCCGCGGCCCTCGCGCACCTCGTTGGCCATCGAGCGGGCGACGATGTCGCGCGGCGCGAGGTCCTTGATGGTGGGGGCGTAGCGCTCCATGAAGCGCTCGCCGTCGGCGTTGCGCAGGATGCCGCCCTCGCCGCGGGCGGCCTCGGACAGCAGGATGCCCAGGCCCGCCAGGCCCGTCGGGTGGAACTGGAAGAACTCCATGTCCTCCAGCGGGATCCCGCGGCGGTAGGCGATGCCCATGCCGTCACCGGTGAGGGTGTGCGCGTTGGAGGTCGTCTTGAAGACCTTGCCGGCGCCGCCGGTGGCGAGCACGACGGACTTGGCCTGGAAGACGTGCACCTCGCCGGTGGCCAGCTCGTAGGCCACGACGCCCGCGACGCGCTTGTCGCCGGGCACGCCCACCGTCGGCGGGACGGCCATGCCGGGCTGGTCGGCCGCACCCTCGATCTCGTCGCCGGTGCGCGCGTCCGCGGCGTCCACGACGAGCAGGTCCAGGACGTAGAACTCGTTGAAGAACTCCACCTCGTGCTTGACGCACTGCTGGTAGAGGGTCTGCAGGATCATGTGGCCGGTGCGGTCCGCGGCGAAGCACGAGCGGCGCACGGGCGCCTTGCCGTGGTCGCGGGTGTGGCCGCCGAACCGGCGCTGGTCGATCTTGCCGTCGGGCGTGCGGTTGAACGGCAGGCCCATCTTCTCCAGGTCGAGGACCGCGTCGATGGCCTCCTTGCACATCACCTCGGCGGCGTCCTGGTCGACGAGGTAGTCACCGCCCTTGACGGTGTCGAAGGTGTGCCACTCCCAGTTGTCCTCCTCGACGTTGGCCAGGGCGGCGCACATGCCGCCCTGGGCCGCACCGGTGTGCGAGCGCGTCGGGTAGAGCTTGGTGAGCACGGCCGTCCGGGCGCGCTTGCCGGCCTCGAGGGCGGCGCGCATGCCGGCCCCGCCGGCACCGACGATGACGACGTCGAACTGGTGGGTCTGCACAGCTGCCTCCCGCTCGGTCAGTTGGTCACGCTGGGCACGTTCTCGCTCCCCGCGAGGCAGACCTCGAGGGTGGAGTTCGGGTCCGCGCAGGGGTCGAAGGTGAAGATCACGAGGGTGCCGACGACGAGGACGACCACCGTCGCGGTGTAGAGCGCCATCTTCAGCCAGAAGCGCGTGGCGTCGCGCTCGGCGTAGTCGTTGATGATCGTCCGCACGCCGTTGGTGCCGTGCAGCTGCGCCAGCCACAGCATCATCAGGTCCCAGACCTGCCAGAACGGGCTGGCCCACTTGCCGGCCACGAACGCCCAGGTGATCTGGGAGATGCCCTCGCCCATCATCAGGTTGACGAACAGGTGCCCGAAGACGAGCACGACGAGGAGGAGCCCGGACATGCGCTGGAAGAGCCAGCCGTAGAGCTCCCAGTTGGTGCGGGTGGCCCGGCTGCGCCTGTACGGGGCGCGGGGCGCCTCCAGGGCCGGGGCGTACGCCCCGCCGGGGGTCTGCTCGGGTGCGCTCATCGGGTCCTCACTCGCCGAAGACGTGCATCAGGTGGCGGACGGCGAAGGGGACCATCAGGGCGAACCACAGGCCCACGACGCCCCAGAACATCTTCCGGTGGTGGACGGTGCCCTTGCTCCAGAAGTCGACGAGCATGATCCGGATCCCGTTGAGCGCGTGGAACACCACGGCGCCCACGAGCCCGAGCTCGCCGATGCCCATGACCGGGTTCTTGTACTGGGCGATCACCGCGTCGTACACCTCGGGCGAGATCCGCACCGTCGCGGTGTCCAGCACGTGCACGAACAGGAAGAAGAAGATCAGCACCCCGGAGATGCGGTGCATGACCCACGACCACATGCCCTCGCGGCCGCGGTACAGGGTGCCTGCCGGCTTGAGGCCGCCGCTGGGGGCGGCTCCCTGGCCGGGCGGGGTGAGGCTCGTGGCCACCGGCGTCCTCCTCAGGTCCACGGACGTCGGTCCGTGCGCCCAGGAGGCGGCGCGCAGGCTTCGGCGTCCTGCCCTCCATCGTAGGCGCGCGGTGACGGGACGCCCCGTCCCGGGAGGCGTGCGCGGAGGTTTTGTGACGAAGGACTCACGGGCAGGTGAAGGCCTCAGGGAAGCCTACCCTCAGCAGCTCCCGAGCGGTGGTGGCCCGCCCCGTCCGGCGGCGCCCGGACGGGTGGTCGCCGGCCCGTCCGGGCGCCCCCGGTGACGCGGGTGGACGGTGCCGGCGGGCCCCCGGCCGGTAGGTTCGCGCCCCATGGGGGAGACCACCACCGGGACGGGCGGGGCCGCGGGCGCGAGCGCGGGCGGGACGGGCGCGGGGCAGGCCCCCGGGACGCCGTGGACCTGGACGGGCGACGAGGCCGAGGAGGGGCTCGTCGACCTCAGCGACTTCCACGCCGTCGTGCCCGCCGGCGGCGCCGGCACCCGGCTGTGGCCGCTCTCGCGCAGCGACCGCCCCAAGTTCCTGCTCGACCTCACCGGGCGCGGGCGCACCCTGCTGCAGTCCACCTGGGACCGGCTGCTGCCGCTGACCGACGCCTCGCGCACCTGGGTGGTCACCGGCCGCGCCCACGCCGACGCCGTGGCCGCCCAGCTGCCCGACCTGCCGGTCGACCACGTCCTGCGCGAGCCGGCCCAGCGCGACTCCGCCGCCGCGATCGGCCTGGCGGCCGCCGTCCTCGTGCGGCGCGACCCCGACGCCGTCCTCGGCTCCTTCGCCGCCGACCAGATCATCTCCGGCCGCGACGACTTCGAGGGCGCCGTCGAGGAGGCCGTCGTGACGGCCCGGCGCGGCTTCGTCGTCACCATCGGCATCGCCCCCTCCCACCCGGCCACCGGCTTCGGCTACATCCGGCTGGGCAAGCGGCTGCGGCTGCAGGGCGCCCCCAACGCCCGCCGCGTGCTGCAGTTCAAGGAGAAGCCCGACGCCCGCACCGCGGCGGCCTACCTGTCCACCGGCGACTACCGCTGGAACGGCGGCATGTTCGTCGCCCGCGCCGACGTCCTGCTGGAGGTGCTGGCCGAGCAGGTGCCGGCCCTGCACGCCGGCCTGGTGCGCATCGCGGAGGCCTGGGACGGGCCCGAGCGCGACGCCGTGCTGGAGGAGGAGTGGGCGCGGCTGCCCGCCATCGCCATCGACCACGCCGTGGCCGAGCCGGCCGCCGAGGCCGGCCGGGTGGCCGTCGTGCCGGCCACCTTCGGCTGGGACGACGTCGGCGACTTCTCCTCGCTGGCCGAGCTGCTGCCCGCCGACGTCGACCGTCCCCGCGTCCTCGGCGACCCCGACCTGGTCATCACCGAGGGCGTCGCCGGCGGGGTCGTCGTCCCCGGCGGCGACCGCGTCGTGGCCCTGCTGGGCGTGGACGACATCGTCGTGGTCGACACCCCCGACGCGCTGCTGGTCACCACGCGGGCGCGCGCGCAGGAGGTCAAGAAGCTGGTCGCCCGCGCCAAGGAGGCCGGCCGCGCCGATGTCCTCTGACGCCCCACCCGAGCGCGGGGCCGCCCGGCCGCCGCTGGCGGCGCTGGTGGAGCGGCACCTGCCGGCCGTGCGCGCCCTGCGCCGCGACGTGCACGCCCACCCCGAGCTCAGCCGCGCCGAGCACCGCACCACCGACGCGGTCGCGCGGCTGCTGGAGGGCGCCGGGCTGGCGGTGCGCCGGCTGCCCGGCACCGGCCTGGTCGCCGACGTCCTGCCGGGCCCGGGCGGGGTCGACGATCGGGTGGTGGCGCTGCGCGGGGACTGCGACGCCCTGCCGCTGCGGGAGACGACGGGCCTGCCGCACGCCTCCACGGTCGACGGCGTCGCCCACGCGTGCGGGCACGACGTGCACACCGCCGTGCTGGCCGGCTGCGGGCTCGTCCTGGCCGACGTCGCGCGCGCCGGGGCGCTGCGGCACACCGTGCGCCTGGTCCTGCAGCCGGCGGAGGAGGTCATGCCCGGCGGGGCGCTGGACGTCGTCGGCGCGGGCGTGGTCGACGACGTGTCGGCCATCTACGGCCTGCACTGCGACCCCAGCCTCGACGTCGGCACGGTGGGCCTGAAGGCGGGCCCCATCACCTCCGCCTCCGACCACGTCACCGTCCGGCTGTTCGGACCCGGCGGGCACACCTCGCGCCCGCACCTGGCCGGCGACCTCGTGTTCGCCCTCGGGCAGGTCGTCACGCAGCTGCCCGCGGTGCTGGCCCGGCGGGTGGACCCGCGCGCGGGCGTGAACCTCACCTGGGGGTCGGTGCACGCCGGCGGCGCGCCCAACGCCGTGCCCAGCGAGGGACTGGCCGCGGGCACGCTGCGCTGCATGGAGACCGAGGCGTGGCAGCACGCCGGCGAGCTCGTCGAGGACGTCGTCGCCGACCTGGTGCGCCCCTACGCCGTGCGCGCCGAGGTGACCCTGGTGCGCGGGGTGCCGCCGGTGGACAACGACGTGCGCGCCACGGCCGCGCTGGAGCAGGCCGCGCGCGCCGAGCTGGGCGACGACGCGGTGCTGCCCACCCGCCAGTCGCTGGGCGGGGAGGACTTCGCCTGGTACCTGCACCACGTGCCCGGGGCGATGGTCCGGCTGGGCACCCGCACCCCCGGCGGGCCGACGTACGACCTGCACCGCGGCGACTACGCCCCGGACGAGGACTGCCTCGGGCCGGGTGTCCTCGTGATGGCCGCCACTGCCTGCTCGGAGCGGGCTGTGCTGGGCGATGTGACCACTACGATGGCGCAGCGATCGTCGAACTGACGACCGGACGACCAGGACGACCTGGAGGATCCCCCTCATGCGCAAGTTCTCCCGCCTCGCCCCGGCCGCGGCCGTCGGTGTCGCGGCGCTGCTGCTGGCCTCCTGCGGCGAGCGCCCCGACGACACGCAGGGCGCCGGTGAGGCCACCGGCGGCGGCGAGTCGTTCAAGGCCTGCATGGTGCTCGACACCGGCGGCGTCGACGACCGCTCGTTCAACCAGTCGTCCTGGGCCGGGTTCACCGAGGCCCAGCAGCAGAACCCCGACATCGAGATCGACTACACGCCGTCGGCCGACGACACGCAGTACACGCCGAACCTGCAGGCGTACGTCACCGAGGGCTGCGACACGATCGTCGGCGTCGGCGGCCTGATGGCCGACGACATGGCCGAGGTCGCCGCGGCGAACCCCGAGCAGAGCTTCGCCGAGATCGACTCCTCCTCGGGCGCCGACAACGTCTACGGCATCCAGTACAACACCGTCGAGGCCGCCTTCCTGGGCGGCTACCTGGCGGCCGGGATGACGCAGTCCGGTGTCGTCGGCACCTGGGGCGGCCTGCCGATCCCGCCCGTGACGATCTTCATGGACGGTTTCGCCAAGGGCGTGCAGTACCACAACGAGCAGAAGGGCACCGACGTCCGCGTGCTGGGCTGGGACCCGGCCAACGCGAGCGGCGGCACCTTCGCCAACAGCTTCACCGACCAGGCCGCGGGCCGCTCCATCACCGAGACGTTCGCCGCGCAGGGCGCCGACATCGTCATGCCGGTGGCCGGGCAGGCCGGCCTCGGCGCCGGTGCCGCCGCGCAGGCCGCGGGCGGGTCGCTGAACCTCATCTGGGTGGACACCGACGGCTGCGAGAGCGCCGCCGACTACTGCCAGTACTTCATCTCCTCGGTGACGAAGAACCTCACCGGCTCGGTGCGCGACTACGTCCTCGCGGCCGCCGAGGGCGAGCCGCCGACCGGCACGTACGTCGGCACGCTGGAGAACGACGGCGTCGGGCTGGCCCCGTTCAACCAGTTCGACGCCCAGGTGCCCGACGAGCTGAAGACCGAGCTGGACGAGGTCCGCCAGGGCATCGTCGACGGCAGCGTCACCATCGACTCGGAGTTCGCCGTCACCGGCTGAGACCGGCCGGCAGCAGCACCGCACAGCACGAGCACACGACGAGGGGACCGGAGCGCACGTGGAGCTGGAACTCCGGGGGATCACCAAGCGCTTCGGTGCCCTCGTCGCCAACGACGGCATCGACCTCACGGTCCGGGAGGGCGAGATCCACGCCCTCCTGGGCGAGAACGGCGCCGGCAAGAGCACGCTGATGAACGTCCTGTACGGCCTGCACCAGCCCGACGAGGGCGAGGTGCTCGTCGACGGGGTGCCGCAGCGGTTCTCCTCCCCGGGCGACGCGATGGCCGCCGGGATCGGCATGGTGCACCAGCACTTCATGCTCGTGCCCACGTTCACGGCCACCGAGAACATCGTCCTGGGCGCCGAGCTGACCAGCGGCGGCGGTCTCCTGGACCGCCGCCGCGCCCGCCGGCGGGTCGTGGAGACCTCCGAGCGGTTCGGCCTGGCCGTCCCGCCCGACGCGCTGGTGGCCGACCTCGCGGTCGGCGTGCAGCAGCGCGTGGAGATCGTCAAGGCGCTGCTGCGGGACGCGAAGGTCCTCGTCCTCGACGAGCCCACGGCCGTCCTGACGCCCGCCGAGACCGACGACCTCATGCGCGTCATGCGCGAGCTCGCCGACGCGGGGACCTCCATCGTGTTCATCACGCACAAGCTGCGCGAGGTGCGCGCGGTCGCCGACCGCATCACCGTCATCCGCCGCGGCAGGGTGGTCGGCGAGGCGCTGCCCAGCGCCTCCGCCGAGGAGCTGGCCGCCCTCATGGTCGGCCGCGACGTGCGCCTGACCGTCGCCAAGGAACCCGCCCGCCCGGGCGCGCCGGTCCTGGAGGTCAGCGACCTGCGCGTCACCGACGCCGCCGGCACCGTCCTCGTCGACGACGTGTCGCTGCAGGTGCGCGCCGGGGAGGTGCTGGCCGTGGCGGGCGTCGACGGCAACGGCCAGACCGAGCTGACCCGCGCGATCGTCGGCCTGCAGCGGCCCGGGAGCGGCTCGGTGCGCATCGGCGGTCGCGAGACGGCCGGGATGTCGGTGCGCCAGGTCCTCGACCTCGGCGTCGGGTACGTGCCGGAGGACCGCACCCACGACGGGCTCGTCGGCTCCTTCTCCATCGCCGAGAACCTCGTGCTCGACCTCGTCGACTCGCCCGGCTTCTCCTCCGGGCCGTCGGTGGACCGCGCCGCGGTGCGCCGCAACGCCGAGGAGCGCGTGCGCGAGTTCGACATCCGCACCCCGTCGGCCGAGGCGCCCGTCTCGACGCTGTCGGGCGGCAACCAGCAGAAGGTCGTCCTGGCGCGCGAGATGTCCCGCCCGCTGGACCTGCTCGTCGTCGCCCAGCCCACCCGTGGCGTGGACGTCGGCAGCCAGGAGTTCGTCCACCAGCGCATCGTCGCCGAGCGCGACCGCGGCGCCGCCGTCGTCCTGGTCTCCACCGAGCTGGACGAGGTGCGCGCCCTCGCCGACCGCATCGTCGTCCTCTACCGGGGCCGGATCGCCGGCGAGGTCGCCCCCGACGCCAGCCAGGAGGAGATCGGCCTGCTGATGGCCGGCGCCCGCCGCGCCGACGCCACCGACGACACCGCCGGTCCCGCCGGCGTCCCCGGCACCACCGACGCGCCCAGCCAGGGAGGCACCGCGTGAGCACCACCGCACCGGCCGCGCAGCCGGCGCAGGCCCCGCCCGAGCGGCGGCGCCGGCGCACCGGCGGCGGCTGGCTGGTGACGGCCTGCGCCGTCCTGGCCGCCCTCGTCGTCGGCGCCCTGCTCATCGCCGTGGGCGACGAGCGCACCCGCGCCGCCGCCGGGTACTTCTTCTCCTACCCGTGGGACACGTTCACCGAGGCTTGGTACGCCGTCCGCGACGCCTACCTCGCCCTGTTCCAGGGCGCCGTCTACAGCCCGAACCTGTCCGGGCGCGGGGCGCTCGGGCCGATCTCGGAGACCCTCGTCAACGCGACCCCGCTGATCCTGGCCGGGCTCGGTGTCGCGCTGTCGTTCCGGGTCGGGCTGTTCAACATCGGCGCGCAGGGGCAGATCGTGCTCGGCGCGATCGTCGCCGCCTGGGTCGGGTTCACCTGGCAGCTGCCCGTCGGGCTGCACCTGCTGGTCGCGGTGGTCGGCGGCCTGCTCGGCGGGACGCTGTGGGGCGGGATCGTCGGCTGGCTCAAGGCCCGCACCGGCGCCCACGAGGTCATCACGACGATCATGCTGAACTACGTCGCGCTGAACCTGCTGAACTTCCTGCTCACCCAGCGCGGCTTCCAGCGCCCGCCCTACGGGCAGGCCATCTCCGAGGCCGTCGCGGACACGGCCCGGCTGCCGCTGCTGCTCGGCTCCCCGCTGCGCGTGCACCTGGGCCTCTTCCTGGCCCTGCTGGCCGCGGTCGCCGTGTGGTGGCTGTTCAGCCGCTCCCGCCTCGGGTTCCGGCTGCGCGCCGTCGGCGCCAACCCCGACGCCGCCCGCACCGCGGGCATGGACGTCGGACGGCTGCAGGTCGTCGCGATGGGCCTGGCCGGCGGCCTGGCCGGCCTGGCCGGCGCCTCGCAGGTGCTCGGCGTCACCGGCAGCGTCACCGGCAGCGTCGCCGGCACCGTCGGCTTCGACGCCATCACCGTCGCCCTGCTGGGGCGCAACAACCCGTACGGCGTCATCGCCGCCGGCCTGCTGTTCGGCGGCCTGCGCGCGGGAGGGGTGCAGATGCAGGCGTCCACGGGCGTGCCCGTCGACCTGGTCGGGGTCCTGCAGGCGATGATCGTGCTGTTCATCGCCGCGCCCGCGCTGGTCCGCTCGGTGTTCCGGATCCGCGCCGGCGGGTCCGGCGTCGGCAGCGAGCTGGCCGGGGGGTGGACGCGGTGAGCGCCGCCGCGCCCGAGGTGCGCCCCGAGGCCGTCGTCGTCCACGACGTCGTCGAGCCCGTCGTCAGCCTGCGCACCCGCGTCGTCACCGGCGCCGTCCTGGTCGTCGTCGGCCTCGTCGCCGTCCTCGGCTGGGGCCTGGGGTCCGGCAGTGGCGACGCCACGTTCCGCTTCGGCGGCGGCGCGGCGGTCGCCCTGCCCGACCTGACCGTGCCCGGCGTCGTCACCCCCGTCCTGCTGGGGGCCGTCGTCGTCGCGCTGGGCCTGTGGCAGCTGGCCCGCGGGTTCCGCGCCAAGCGCACCCCGGTCCTCATCGCCGTCACCCTGTTCTGCTTCGTCGTGGCGTTCCTGTGCTGGGCGATGAGCGGTGGCGACCGCGGCGGCGGCTCCCTGGACGTCGTGCAGCTGCTGCAGTCCACGGTGTTCCTGGCCACCCCGCTCATCCTCGGGGCGATGGCCGGCGTGCTGGGGGAGCGCAGCGGTGTCGTCAACGTCGCCATCGAGGGGCAGATGCTCACCGGCGCGTTCGCCGGGGCCCTCGTCGGCTCGCTGGCCGGGCTGGCCTCCGGGATCGTCGGCGCCGTCGTGTCCGGCATGGTCGTCGGCGCGCTGCTGGCGGTGTTCGCCATCCGCTACCGCGTCAACCAGGTCATCCTCGGCGTCGTCCTCAACGCGGCCGCCCTCGGGTTCACCGGCTGGGCGTACAAGGCCGTCATGCAGACCGACACCGCCCGGTACAACTCCCCGGGCGTGCTGCAGCGCCTGCCCGTGCCCGTGCTCAGCGACATCCCGGTGATCGGGCCGCTGCTGTTCGACGCCAACGTCGTCGTCTACGTCATGTACGTGCTGATCATCGCGCTGCAGGTGGTGCTGTTCCGCACCCGCTGGGGGCTGCGCACCCGCGCCGTCGGCGAGCACCCCAAGGCCGCCGCCACCCTCGGCATCGGCGTGCAGCGCGTGCGCTACACCAACGTCGTCGTCGCCGGCGGCATGGCCGGCCTGGCCGGGGCGTACCTGTCGATCGGCACCATCGGCCCCTTCACCGAGAACATGTCCGCCGGCAAGGGGTTCATCGCCCTGGCCGCCGTCATCTTCGGGCGCTGGAGCCCCAAGGGCGCCCTCGGCGCCGCCCTGCTGTTCGGGTTCTTCAACGCCCTGCAGACCCTCGTCGGCATCCTGCCCACGCCGGGGCTGGTGCCCTCCAGCTTCCTGGCGATGCTGCCGTACCTGGCGACGATCCTCGCCGTGGCCGGGTTCGTCGGACGGGTCCGACCGCCCGCCGCCAGCGGGGAGCCCTACCCGTGACCGGCGGCACCGGGCCCGCGGGCGCGCCCGACTTCGAGGCGCTGCGCGCGGCGGCCCGCGAGGCCCTCGCCCACGCCTACGTGCCCTACTCGCGCTTCCCCGTCGGCGCGGCCGCGCTCGTCGACGACGGCCGCGTCGTCACCGGGTGCAACGTCGAGAACGCCTCCTACGGCGTCACGCTGTGCGCCGAGTGCACCCTCGTCGGGCAGCTGCGGATGAGCGGCGGCGGGCGCCTCGTCGCGTTCGCCTGCGTCGACGGCGCCGGCGGCGTCCTCATGCCGTGCGGGCGCTGCCGGCAGCTGCTGTGGGAGTTCGGCGGCCCCGACCTGCTCGTCGACACCCCCCGCGGCGTGCGGCCCATGACCGACGTGCTGCCCGACGCCTTCGGCCCGCACGACCTCACCGACCCCTCCCGGAAGGCCTGATCCGCCGTGACGTCCCCGACCCCCGCGCCGCAGCGCTTCGCCGCCGTCGACGTCATCCGCACCAAGCGCGACCGCGGCGAGCTGTCCGGCGAGCAGATCGACTGGGTCGTCGACGCCTACACGCGCGGGGAGGTCGCCGAGGAGCAGATGTCGGCGCTGGCGATGGCCGTCCTGCTCAACGGGATGACCCGCGCCGAGGTCAGCCGGTGGACGTCCGCGATGATCGCCAGCGGCGCGCGCCTCGACTTCACCGACCTGCCCCGCCCCAGCGTCGACAAGCACTCCACCGGCGGCGTGGGGGACAAGACCACCCTGCCGCTGGCGCCCCTCGTGGCCGCCTGCGGCGCGGCCGTCCCGCAGCTGTCCGGCCGCGGCCTCGGGCACACCGGCGGCACCCTGGACAAGCTGGAGGCGGTCCCCGGCTGGCGGGCGTCGCTGAGCCTGGAGGAGGTGCGCCGCCAGCTCGTCGAGGTCGGCGCCGTCATCTGCGCCGCCACCGGCGACCTCGCCCCCGCTGACAAGAAGCTGTACGCGCTGCGCGACGTCACCGGCACCGTCGAGGCCGTCCCCCTCATCGCCAGCTCCATCATGAGCAAGAAGATCGCCGAGGGCACCAGCGCGCTCGTCCTCGACGTCAAGACCGGCTCCGGCGCCTTCATGAAGGACCTGGAGCTCTCGCGCGAGCTGGCCCGGACGATGGTCGACCTGGGCACCGACGCGGGCGTGCGCACCACCGCCGTCATCACCGACATGTCCACCCCGCTGGGCCGCACCGCCGGCAACGCGCTGGAGGTGCGCGAGTCCGTGGAGGTCCTCGCCGGCGGCGGGCCCGCCGACCTGGTGGAGGTCACCCTCGTGCTGGCGCGGGAGATGCTCGCCTCGGTCGGCCTCGACGCCGTCGACCCGGCCGACGCGCTGGCCGACGGGCGTGCCATGGACGCCTGGCGGCGGATGATCGCCGCGCAGGGCGGCGACCCGGACGCGGCCCTGCCCACCGCCCGGCACACCCACGACGTCGTCGCCGACGCCGACGGCTACCTGGACGTCGACGCGATGGCCGTCGGGGTCGCGGCGTGGCGGCTGGGCGCCGGGCGCTCGCGCCGCGAGGAGGCCGTGCAGGCCGGCGCCGGGGTCGAGCTGCACGCGGTGCGCGGGGACAGCGTGCGCGCCGGGCAGCGGCTGCTCACCCTGCACACCGACACCCCGGAGCGCTTCGAGTGGGCGCTGCAGGCGCTGGAGGGCGGGCTGCCCGTCACCGCCGAGGCCCCCGCCGTCCCGCCGCTGGTGCACGAGCGGATCTCGTCCTGACGCAGCACTGCCCGACACAGCAGCGCCGCCCCCGCGGACGGGGGCGGCGGTGCGGACGGGCCGGCGTCAGGGCAGGAGGCGGCCCAGGACGCCCTTGACGGTGGCACCCGCCCGGTAGGACTGGGTCAGCGCCGCGTTGCACACGATGTTGCCGCCGGCCAGGACGGGGATCGCGAACTGCACGACGCGCTGGCGCTCCTGCCAGCGGGCCACCTCCGGCGGCGTCGCCGAGGACGGGCGCGTCGCGTCGTGCACGTCCACCGTCTCCCCGCGCCCGGCGGCCTCCTCCGCGGCCCGCGCGATCCGCGCGCCGGCGTAGGAGGCGTAGGCGGTGGCCGCCGCCCCGGCCAGCACGAAGCCGACCTTCAGCGCGCCGACCGTCCCGTAGCCCTGCTGCAGCGCGATGCGCTGGCTGCTCGACCTCGTCAGCTGCGAGCCGGTCAGCAGCACGGCGCCGATGCCCGCCCACTCCACGGGGGCGAACCGCTTCCACGCCGAGCCCGCGACGCGGACCTTGTCGAGGCCGTCGCGCAGGTCGCTGCCGGACTTGTTCACCCCCGCGATGCCCATGACGGCGCCGCCGAACCACAGCGCGGAGCTGAGGTCGTGCACGGCCTGGGTGAAGGTGCGGTCGTCGCTCACGGTGTCCTCCGGTGATCGGGTGCTCGTCCCCGTCGCCCTACCCCGTGCTGCGCGCCCCACACGCAGGGTTGGCAGGATGGGCCGGTGAGCACGCTCGAGCTGATGCGCCGTCTGCCCAAGGTCTCCCTGCACGACCACCTCGACGGGGGCCTGCGCCCGTCGACGATGGTGGAGATCGCCTCCGCGACCGGTCACACCCTGCCGACCAGCGACCCCGACGAGCTGGGTGCCTGGTTCTACGAGGCCGCCAACTCCGGGTCGCTCGTGCGCTACCTGGAGACCTTCGACCACACCGTCGCCGTCATGCAGGACGCGGAGTCCCTGGCCCGCGTCGCCGAGGAGGCCGTCCTCGACCTGGCCGCCGACGGCGTCGTGCACGCGGAGCTGCGCTACGCCCCCGAGCAGCACCTGGCCGGCGGCCTGACCCTCGACGAGGTCGTCGTCGCGGTGCAGGAGGGCATCGACCGCGGGCGGAGCCGGGCCGCGGAGTCCGGCACCCGCATCAGCGCCGGGCAGCTGGTCACCGCCATGCGGCACGCCGACCGCGGCCTGGAGATCGCCGACCTGGCGCTGCGGCACCGCGACGAGGGCGTCCTCGGCTTCGACATCGCCGGCGCCGAGCTGGGCTTCCCGCCCTCGCGGCACGTGGAGGCCTTCGACCGCCTGCACGCGGCGAACTTCCCCGTCACCATCCACGCCGGCGAGGCCGACGGCCCCGCGAGCATCGCCGACGCCGTCCACACGTGCGGCGCGCAGCGCATCGGGCACGGCGTGCGGATCGTCGAGGACATCCAGGCCGGTGAGGGCACCGACCGCTTCGGCATGCCGAACGCGACCCTCGGCCGGCTGGCCCGCTGGGTGCGCGACCGCGGCGTCCCGCTGGAGCTGGCGCCCTCCAGCAACGTGCAGACCGGCGCCGCGGAGTCCGTCGAGACGCACCCGGTCACGCTGCTGAAGGACCTCGGGTTCAAGGTGACGGTCAACACCGACAACCGGCTGGTCTCGCGCACCTCGCTGTCGCGGGAGTTCGCCCTCCTCGTCGACGGCGCCGGCTGGGGCGTGGACGACGTGCGCCGCGCCACCCTCACCGCGCTGGAGGCCTCGTTCCTGCCCTACGAGGAGCGCCTGGCACTGGCTGCCGACGTGGTGCGCCCCGGCTACGACGCCGTCTGACGCCGTCTGACGCCGCGTCTGACGAGGCGCGGCTCAGGGCCGGGCGCCGCGGGCGCGCTGGGCGCGCGCGACCGCCTTCCAGCGGCGGGCGCGCTCGGCGCGCAGGCGGGCGTCGGTGCGGGATGCGAAGAACTCCCGCTCGCGCTCCAGCCGGCGCAGGCTGACCAGCCGGCGCCCGTCGAGCACGCCGGCGTCCACGGCCGCCGCGACGGCGCACCCCGGCTCGCCGTCGTGGCGGCAGTCGGCGAAGCGGCAGTCCACCGCGAGGTCCTCCACGTCGGAGAACGTCCGCTCCAGGCCCTCGTCCAGGTCGCCGACCCCGACGCCGCGCAGGCCCGGGGTGTCCAGCAGCACCAGACCGCCGCCCAGGGGCACCAGCTCGCGGGTGACGGTGGTGTGCCGCCCGCGCCCGTCGGCCGCCCGCACCGCGTCGGTGGCCATCACCGGCTCCCCGGCCAGGGCGTTGACCAGCGTGGACTTGCCGGCGCCGGAGGAGCCCAGCAGGACGACCGTCCCGGCGAGGGCGGCGCGCAGCTGCTCCAGACCCTGCCCGGTCGCGGCGCTGACGGCGAGGACGTCGACGCCGGGTGCGGCCGCCTCCAGCCCGTCGAGGCGGGCCGCCGGGTCGGCGACGAGGTCCGCCTTGGCGAGCACGAGCAGCGGCCGGGCACCGGAACCCCAGGCGAGCGCGACGAAGCGCTCCACGCGCGCGGTGGTGGTGCGGCTGTCGGGGGCCACGACGACGGCGACGGTGTCGACGTTGGCGGCCAGCGCCTGCTCGTGGGAGGCCCCGCCCACGGCCGCGCGGGCCAGCAGGGTGCGCCGGGGCAGCAGGCGCACCAGGCGGTGCTCGCGCACGACGGCCCAGTCGCCGGTGACGGGGTCGGCGTCGCGCGCGGTCGCCACCCGCGCCGCGCCGTCGGCGGTGGCGACGTCGCAGGCGCCGCGGTGCACGCGGACGACGCGCGCGAGGTCGCCGTCCGGGGGGTCGGGCTCGGCCGCCGTGCGGCCGAGGTCGCTCAGGAGGTCGGGCACGCGCCGACGCTAGGCCGCCCCCCGCGCGCTGCTCCACGCCTTTTCCGGCCCGCACCCGCCTCCCGCCTCCCACCGTGGTCTCGCTGGGAAACCCCCCAAGACCACGGTGGGGGACCACCCGGCGGTGGTCGTGGACGGGCGGAGGTGCGACCGCCCGTGATCACGGCGGGGGAGGGGTGGGTCAGGCGGTGTCGGGCAGGTCGGGGCCGGTGCGGAAGGGGCGCACGCGCTCGGCGTCGGGCAGGTCCTCGGGGCGCCGGCGGTCGGTGGCGTCCGCGGCCGCCGCGTCCCCGGTCTCCTCCGGCAGGCGTTCCTCGGCCGGGTCGTCCTCGTGCAGGGCGGCGACGGGGCAGCCGGCCGCGGCGGCGGCCGTGCGGTAGGCGGCCGCGTCGCCCGGGTCGGCCCAGCGCACGTCGACCAGCTCGACGGCCGCGGCCAGCTCGCGCGGGGCGGCGCGGGCGGCGTCGACGACGCCGAGCAGCCCGGGGGAGACCTCCTCGGCGACGGCCCGCACGAGCGCGTCGGCGGCCGTGCCGGTCCCCGGCGGGCGCACGAGGACGGCGCCGGCGCCCGCGGCCAGCACCGGGGCGACGGCGCGCACGGGGGCGAGCAGGACGTCGCCGCGGGGCACGACGACGCCCACGACGGCGGCCGGGCCGGGACGCCCGACCCCGAGCAGGTGCAGCTTGTCGGCCCAGCCCGCCCAGCGGACCAGCTCGTCCAGCGCCGCGTCGACACCGCCCAGGGCCTCGGACACGCGCGCGCCCTGCTGGCGGCGCACCTCGTCGACGAGCTCGGCGCGCCGCTGCTCCAGCGCGGCGGCCACCGCCAGCAGGGCCCGGCCGCGGCGCACGGGCGCGGTGGCCCGCCACGCGCGCGCGGCCCGCAGCGCCGCCCCGGCGGCCAGCAGCAGCTCCTGCCCGTCGCCGGCCGACGGGCGCACCAGCGGGACGGGGACCCGGCCCCGCGCCCCGCTCACGAGGAGACGGCGCGCAGCAGGCGCAGCGCGTCGGCGGCGTCGTCGTCGGCGGCCGGGCCGCCCAGGCCGACGGCGCGGGGCGCGGCCGCGCCGAGCACGCGCAGCGCGCGCCGGGCGTCGCCGCCCCACACGGCCAGGTGGGTCGTGCCGGCCAGCAGGGGCGCCACGTCGTCGTCACCGGTGACGACCCGCACGCCCAGCACCGGCCCGGCGGGCGGGACGGGGGCGCGCCGGCCCAGCGGCACGAGCGTCGGCAGGACCCACCAGCCGCCGGCGGGCAGGTCGTCGGGCAGCGCGGCGCGGCGCCCGCGCAGGGCGCGCGCCCGGTGGTGCACGTCGGCGGCGGGGCAGGGGCCGACGTCGGTGGCGCGGTCCAGGGGGTGCCCGACGCGCAGGGCGGCCAGGCCCTCCTGCAGCCGCTCGGTGAGCCGGTCGGCGAGGGCGGCGACGACGAGGACCCGCGAGCCGCCGGGACGTGCGGGTGCGCCGCCGCGGACGGTGTCCAGCAGGGCCTCGGCCACGTCCTCCACGTCGGCGCCGTCGAGGACGACGTCGACGCCGGTCGCGTCGGCCCGCTGGTGCAGGGGGCGGCCCAGCTCGGCGAGGGCGACGGCCAGCTCGCGCAGCTCCTCGGCACCGCCGTCGGCGTGGGCGGCGAGGACGTCCTCGTGGGTCAGCAGGGCCTTGTCGGCGCCGGGGGCGGTGCCGGGCACGACGCTGACGAGGTCGGCGGGCAGGCCGGCGGTGCGCACGGCCCCGGCGAGCAGCAGCGCCAGCGGGGCGGCCTCGGGGGTGGGGCGCAGGACGACGCCCAAGCCGACGCCGAGGGCCCCGGTGACGGCGGCGGCCAGCGCGGCGGGCGGGGTGCGCCAGGAGGAGCGCAGGACGACGGCGCCGCCGCGGCGGGCGCCCAGCCCGACGGCGGGCAGCTTGTCGGCCCACCCGGCGGCGGAGAAGGCGGCGTCGACGAGGCGGGCGGCGTCGGCGTGCAGGGCGGCGGCGACGGGGCGGCCGCTGACGAGGGCGCTGGTCAGGCCGACGGGGCGGGCGCGGGCCTCCAGCTCGGCGGCCAGGACGTACAGCCAGCGGGCGCGGTCCTCCTGCGCCAGCCACGCCCAGTCGCCGCGGGCGACGCGGGCGGTGGTGCTCGCGGCGACGGCCGCGGTCTGCGGGCCGGCGTCCTCCACCCGCAGCAGCGGCTCGCCGGTGGCGGGGTCGGGCACGTCGAGCAGCGCCCCGCCGGTGGCGCCGCCGTGGGAGGCGACGGTGGCGTGGCAGACCTCGGGCAGGCCCGCGTCGGAGGCGTCCTCCAGCCGGCGGTGGCGCGGGACACGCCGCACCGCTACCGGTGATGGAGTCGTCACGTTCAGTAGCGTACTGGCTGCGTGCAGGCCCGGACAGGTGAACGGCGCGACGCGGTGGGCTGGCAGGGTGGCGTCGTGCACCCCCACGGCGCCCCCGGCGACACCCACGGAGCCCACACCCACGGGGTCCCGCTCCCGGCGGACGTCCCCGTCACCGACGGCGACGAGCGCGGCTTCGCCTGGTACGCGGGCGACCACCACATCCACACCACGTTCTCCCGCGACGCGATGTACACCGTCGACGACCAGGTGCGCCGCGGGCACCAGCACGGCCTGGACTGGATGGTCATCACCGACCACGGCGGCCCCGACCACTCCAAGCAGTCCGTGGCCCTGCAGACCCCGCTCATCGCCGAGGCCCGCCGGCGCCACCCCGTCCTGGTCTTCCAGGGCATGGAGTGGAACATCCCCGGCGCCGAGCACGCCACGTTCATCGCCCCCGACCACGAGCGCACCCCCGAGCTGCTGCAGGAGTTCGAGCGGCGCTTCGACGGCGACGTCGTCGCCGCCCTGCAGAACCCCGACGGCCCGCGCCTCGTCGAGCACTCCGTCGAGGGCGGCCCCGCCGCCGAGCAGCTCGGCCTCGACGCGGTCGCCTGGCTCGTCGACCAGATCGCCCGCGGCACCGTCGACGAGGCGCTCGTGCTGTCCAACCACCCCATGCGCACCGGCCGCGTCTCCCCCTCGAAGGTCCGCGGCTGGCGCGACGCCGCGCCCGGGGTGTTCGTCGGCTGGGAGGGCGCGCCCGGCCACCAGGCCGCCGCGCTGCCGGCGCCGCTGGGCCGCGGCCGCGGTCGAGGCCAGTACGACGAGCGCCCCGGCCGCTGGTCGTTCCCCGGCTACGACCTGGAGCAGTACCGCACCTGGGGCGGTTTCGACGCCGCGACCGCGCGGATGGGCGGCCTGTGGGACTCCCTGCTCGCCGAGGGCCTGCCCTGGTGGATCACCGCGAACTCCGACAACCACTTCGACCACGGCGACACCGTGCGCGTCGGGCACCTGGACCGCGAGCACTACCTGCGCCACGGCCACCGCGGAGACCCCGTCGACACCGGCGTCGTGCAGCACGGCTATGTCGACTTCGCGCCCGGCGCCTACAGCCGCACGGTCGTCGGGGCCGTGCGCCGCGACTACCGCTCGGTGATGGCCGCGCTGCGCGAGGGCCGCGTGTTCGTCGTGCACGGCGGGCTGGTGGCGGCCGTCGAGGCGCGCGTGCGGCCCGGCGGCGAGGGGCCCGGCGTCACGTTCGGCGCGCGCACCAGCGTCCGCCGCGGCGGCGACGTCGAGGTCGAGCTGCTCGTCGACCCCGCCACCGAGCCGAACGGGTCCGGGCAGGTGCCGCGCTCGGCGCGCTGGGACGTCATCGTGGGCACCGTCACCGGCCGGGTCCGCGACCGCGACCTGTGGGAGGCCCCGGGCACCCGCGTCGTGGAGAGCTTCGAGGTGAGCGCCCGGGCGGTGGGCCGGCAGCGGTTCACCACCACGCTGCGCGGGGTCGCCGACCCGCTGTACGTGCGATTCCGCGGCAGCGACGGCAGGCACGCCCGCCCCGACGGGCACCCCGAGGTGGACCGCATCGGCGACTCCGACCCCTGGGACGACCTGTGGTGCTACACGAACCCGGTGTTCGTCGACGTCGAGTGAGCCGTCGTCCGGGCGCGGTGGGGCAGGATCACCGCGTGGACACCACCCGGGCGCTCGCGCGGGCGCACGCCGCCGCCACCGCCGCCCTGACCGCCGCGATCGTCCCCGAGCCGTTCGGCCGCCGGCGCCGCGCGGCGGGGTTCGCCGAGTACGTGCGCCACCAGCAGCGCGCGGACGCCGTGATGCGCCGACTGGCCCCCGCGCTGTCGGTGGCCGCGGCCGGCACCGGCCTGGCCGCCGCCGCGGCGCAGCTGCGCAGCGACCCGGGGGCGTCGGCGTGGCGCACGGGCTCGGCGCTGGCCGTCGCCGGTGCCGTGGTCCTCACCGTCCGCGTGCACGTCCCGGTCAACCGGCGGCTGCGGTCCTGGTCGCCGGACGCGGAGGTCCCCGGCTGGCGCGGGCAGCGCAGCCGGTGGGAGCGGGCGCACGTCGCCCGGCGCGCCCTCGTCGTCCTCGCGGCGGCGTGCACGGCGGTGGCCGCGACCCGGCGGCGCTGACCTGCCGGGCACCTGCGCGAAAACCCCTGCGCGCGGCGGCCGGGAGTGGGAGCGTCCTGGCGCGGGGCGATGACGTCCCGCGGGGGTCTCCGGGGGGAGAAGCTCGTGCGCAAGCGTTCCGCGTTCGTCCGCGCCACCACCGCGTCCGTCGCGGCGGGGCTGGTCCTGGCCACCGCGCCACCGGCCTCGGCGGCCGTGACCGACCTGACGCTGACGGCCAGCTGCGTCGTCGGCCAGCCGGGGTTCGTCGCCTCGTTCACGCAGGACGGGTCGGCGTCCGCCCTGCAGCGGCAGGGCGACGCGCCCGTCGCCGTCGCGGTCGACGCCCGGCCCGGCCCGGTCCGCGTCCACGTGCCGGCACCGTCGCTGGGCAGGGCGTGGGACCTGCTCGACGGCGGCAGCCGCGTCCTGGCCACCGCGCGCGCCGCCGACCGCGGCTGCGACGGGTGGCCGTCGGCCGGTGCCTACCTGGCCTCCGGCGACGCGTCGCCGGACGCGCCGCAGTCGCTGTCCGGCCTGGCCCAGCGGCCGGTCGTCACGCCCGACGGCACGCAGGTGTTCCGGGCGGCGAACGGCTCGTTCGTCCTGCCGCCGCGGGAGAACGGGCACGTCGTGCGCGGCGCGATCCACGACCGGTGGCTGGCCGAGGGCGGCCCCGCGAGCCGGCTCGGCCTGCCCACGACCAGCGAGTTCGGCGTCACCACCCTCGACGGGTACTACACGCGCTTCCACGGCGGCACCGTCTACTTCAGCGCCGCCGGGGGAGCGCGCGCGGTCCGCGGGGCCATCGCCCAGGGGTACGCCTCCCGCGACTTCGAGCGCGGGACCGGTCTGCCGCTCACCGAGGAGTTCGGGCCGCTGCTGCGCGGCGGTTACGGCCAGCACTTCACCCGCGGCTCGCTGTACTGGAGCCCCGGCAGCGGGGTCTGGCGGGTGCAGGGTGCGATCCGCGACCGCTGGGCGGGGATGGGCTGGGAACGCTCCGTCCTCGGCTACCCCGTCAGCGACGAGCAGCCCGTGCTGCGCGGCGGCTTCGGGCGCGTGCAGCACTTCCAGGGCGGGTCGGTGTACTGGCGCGCCGAGACCGGCGCGCACCCCGTGCGCGGTGCCGTGCGCGACACCTTCGACCGGCTGCGCGGGCCGAACGGCTTCCTCGGGATGCCCGTCGGGGCGGAGTTCGGGCCCCTGGCCGGCGGCGGGTACGGGCAGCACTTCACGGAGGGGTCGGTGTACTGGAGCCCCGCCACGGGCGGGCACTCCGTGCTGGAGACCGGTGACATCCGCGCCCGGTGGGCCGAGCTGGGGTGGGAGCGCGGGATCGGCTACCCGACCTCGGACACGTTCGTGGGCCTGCGCGAGCAGTGGAAGGGCCAGCACTTCGAGCGCGGCTCGCTCTACAGCCGCTCGTTCCTCGGCGACCCGGCGCCGGTCTTCCTCGTGCAGGGGCTGATCCGCGACCTGTGGGGGCAGCTGGGCTGGGAGAACGGCGAGTACGGCTACCCGACCAGCCAGGAGTACGCCGTGCCCGGCGGCCGGCGCCAGGACTTCGAGGGCGGGTCCCTCACCGCCCTGGACCTGCGCCCCTGACCCCGTCCCGCCTCCCTCCGCTCGGCCCCCACCCTCCCTCCGCCTCGCCCCTCCCGCCGTGATCTCGCTGGGAAACCCTGCAAGACCACGGCGAGGAGGGGCGGGGAGTCGGCGACGAGGGGGGGGCCGGGTCAGGCCAGGCCGGTGGCGGCGCGCACGTCGACGCGCACGGCCTCCAGGCGCTCCGCAGCCGCGCTCCGCGCCGCGGCCAGGCCGTCGGCGGTCCCGCCCGGCACGGGCTCGACCACCTCGCAGTACGCCTTGAGCTTCGGCTCCGTCCCGCTGGGGCGCACCACGACGCGGGTGCCGTCGGCCGTGCGCCAGCGCACCCCGTCGGTCGGCGGCAGGCCGTCCACGCTCGCGGTGAGGTCCTCCACGCTCGTCACCGGCGAACCGGCCAGCGACGCCGGGGGCTCGGCCCGCAGCCGCGCCATCGCCCGCCCGATGAGCGAGAGGTCGTCCACCCGCACCGTCACCGGCGCCGTGGCGTGCACGCCGTGCGCGAGCGCCAGCTCGTCCAGCGCGTCGGCCAGCGCGCCGCCGGCGGCCCGGGCGCGCGCGGCCAGCCGGGCCACGACGAGCGCCGTGGAGATCCCGTCCTTGTCGCGCACCACGTCCGGGGCCACGCAGTAGCCGATGGCCTCCTCGTAGCCGAAGTCCAGCCCCGGCACGCGCGCGATCCACTTGAACCCCGTCAGGGCGGGGGAGAACGTCGCGCCGTGCGCGGCGGCGATGCGCGCCAGCATCCCCGAGCTGACCACCGAGCAGGCCAGCACGCCGCCCGGGCGGGCCAGCCGCTCGCCCAGCACCCAGCCCAGCTCGTCGCCGCTGAGCGCGCGCCAGGAACCGCCGTCGGGCACCGCGACGCAGCAGCGGTCCGCGTCCGGGTCGACGGCCAGCACCAGGTCCGCGCCCACGTCGGCGGCCAGCGCCAGCGCGCGGTCCAGCGCGCCGGGCTCCTCGGGGTTGGGGAACGCCACGGTCGGGAACGCCGGGTCGGGCTCGGCCTGCTCGGCGACCTCGTGCACGTCGGTGGTCCCGCTGCGGCGCAGCGCCTCGCGCAGCACCGCCGACCCGACGCCGTGCAGCGCGGTGACGACGACGCGCGGCCCCGGACCGTCGGCGGGCACGTCCGGCACCAGCCGCTCCCCGGCCGCGACGACCGCCGCCAGGTAGTCCTCGACGACGTCCTCGCCCAGCACCCGCCAGCCGCCCGCCGCGCGCGGCACGTCGCGCACGTGCCGGACGGCGGCGATGCGCGCGGCGATCTCCGCGTCGGCCGGCGGGACGATCTGCACGCCGCGGCCCTCCTCGGGCGCGACCCGCCCGCCCAGGTAGACCTTGTAGCCGTTGTCCTGGGGCGGGTTGTGGCTGGCGGTGACCATCACGCCGGCGTCGGCGCCCAGGTGCCGCACCGCGAACGCGAGCACGGGCGTGGGCAGGGGCCGCGGCAGCAGCAGCACCTCGCAGCCGGCGGCGGTCAGCACGGCCGCGGAGTCGTCGGCGAAGTCGCGCGAGCGGTGCCGGGCGTCCAGGCCGACGACCACCCGCGGCCGCTCGGCGCGCTGCACCAGCCACGCCCCCAGCCCCGCGGCGGCGCGCTGCACGACCGCGCGGTTCATCCGGTGCTCGCCGGCGCCCAGGGCCCCGCGCAGCCCCGCGGTGCCGAACTCCAGCGGCGCGGAGAAGCGGTCCGCCAGGTCGGCGACGGCCGCCGCGTCCCCGCGCGCGGCCGCGTCCAGGACGCCCCGCAGCTCGGCGCGGTCGCGCTCGTCGGGGTCGTCGTCGATCCACGCCTCGGCGCGCCGCCGCAGGTCGTCGGGCAGGTCGCGGGCTGCTGCGGTGTCCACGCGCGCGACCCTACGGCCCCCGGGCGCGGGCGGGCCGCGGCTGCTGCACCCTGGGGGCGTGCCCCCCGCCCCGGTCCCCGTCGTCGTGCTCGCGGGCTTCCTCGGCGCGGGGAAGACCACCGTGCTCAACCAGCTGCTGCGCTCGGCCGCCGACGTGCGGCTGGGGGTCCTCGTCAACGACTTCGGGGCCGTCGGCGTGGACGCGCTGCTGGTCGCCGGGCAGGCCGGCAGCACCGTCTCCCTGGAGAACGGCTGCCTGTGCTGCAGCACCGACGACGGCGGCGTGGAGGAGCTGCTGGGGCGGCTGCTGGCGCAGGGGCGGCGCGACGGCGACGGCCTGGACGCCGTCGTCGTCGAGGCCAGCGGCGTCGCCGAGCCGGGGCAGATGGTGCGCCGGGTCCTCACCTGCGGCGTGCCGGGGGTGGAGTACGGCGGCCTGGTCGTCGTGGTCGACGCGGTGGAGTTCGAGGCGGCGCTGGTGCGGCACCCGCGGCTGGCCGACCACGTCGCGGCCGCCGACGTCGTGCTGCTGAGCAAGACCGACCTCGTCGACGCGGCGGCCGCCCGCCGGGTCGCGGCGCGCTGCCGGGAGCTGAACCGGTGGGCGCCCGTCGTGCCCGCCGCCCGCGGCCGCGTCGACCCGCGGCTGCTGTTCGACGAGCGCCCGCCCGTCCAGCGCCAGCTCGCCCTCGGCGAGGTCCTGGACGAGGACCACGACGGCGACCACGACGACGACCACCACGACCACCTGCACGCCCTGTACGAGAGCGTGTCCTTCCGCAGCGAGGCCCCGCTGGACCCGCGGGCGCTCCTCGCCTGGCTGGACGCGCGCCCGCCCGGGGTCTTCCGGGTCAAGGGGGTGCTGCGCTTCGCCGTCCGCGGGCACGAGCAGCGCTTCGTCCTGCACACCGTCGGCGCGGCCGTCCGCTTCGAGCGGACCGCGTGGCCGGACGGCGCGCCGCGGCGCAGCGAGCTGGTGCTCATCGGCGCCGGCCTGGACGCGGGGGCGCTGCTGGAGGGCCTGCGCGCCTGCGCCCACGAGGGGCCGCCGCTGGAGGACGAGCTGGTGATGATGGGCGTCCTGCGCAGCACCGAGGACTGAGCCCGGCCCCCGCGCACCGATGAGTCCGCCCGCCCGCGGCGGTCCACCAGGGCGTGGAGGACACGGCGCAGCAGCGCGAGCGGGAGCAGCGGTCGGGAACGGCGCGGCAATGGGGGAGCGGAGTGTCGGCCCCCGTCCCTAGGGTCGGTGGCATGGCGGAGCGCACGAGGGACCACGCGGTCCTCGCGAGGGGTCTGGTCAAGCGGTACGGGGAGGTCACGGCGGTCGCGGGCGTCGACCTGGAGGTGCCCACCGGCACCGTCCTGGCGCTGCTCGGGCCCAACGGGGCGGGCAAGACGACCACGGTGCGGATGCTGACGACGTTGCTGGTGCCCGACGAGGGCACCGTCGAGGTCGCGGGCGTCGACGTGGTCGCCGACCCGCGCGCGGCCCGGGAGCGGATCGGGCTGTCCGGGCAGTACGCGGCCGTCGACGAGAACCTCACCGGGTTCGAGAACCTCGACATGGTCGGGCGCCTGTACCACCTGGGGCGGCGCCGCTCGCGCGAGCGCGCGTGGGAGCTGCTGGAGCAGTTCCGGCTGACCGACGCGGCCAAGCGGGTCGCCAAGACGTACTCCGGCGGCATGCGCCGCCGCCTCGACCTGGCCGGTGCGCTCGTCGCGCAGCCGCCGGTGCTGTTCCTGGACGAGCCGACCACGGGCCTGGACCCGCGCAGCCGCAACGACATGTGGGACCTGCTGACCGGGATGGTCGCGGGCGGCACGACGCTGCTGCTGACGACGCAGTACCTGGAGGAGGCCGAGCGCCTCGCCGACGACATCGTCGTCATCGACCACGGGCGCGTCATCGCCCGCGGCACGGCCGACGACCTGAAGACCGACGTGGGCGGGCAGCGCGTGGAGGTGGTCGTCGCCACCGACGCCGAGGTCGACGTCGCCGCGGGCGTGCTGCGCGAGGTCGCGGTGGGCGAGCTGCAGGTGGAGCGCCGGGCGCGGCGCCTGACCGCGCCGGTGACCGCCGGCACGCGCGTGCTCGTGGACGTCCTGCGCCGGCTGGAGGAGGTGGGCACGGTCCCGCTGGACGCCGGGCTGCGCCGCCCGACGCTGGACGACGTGTTCCTGACGCTGACGGGCAAGCCCGCGGAGGAGGTGGCCGGCGAGGACGACCAGCCGGCGTCGCAGAAGGCCTCGAAGAAGGAGGGGGTGCGCTCGTGAACGGCCTGGCCACGGTGGTCAACGACAGCTCGGTGATCGCCAAGCGGAACATCCTGAAGATCACGAGGATCCCCGACCTGCTGGTCGGCACCCTCATCTCGCCGATCATGTTCATCCTGCTGTTCGGCTACGTCTTCGGCGGCGCGATCGGCACCCCCGGGGGCGGCTCGGCGGCCGACTACCGCGAGTTCCTGGTCCCGGGCATCTTCGCCCAGACCGTCATCTTCGGCGCCACCGTCACCGGCGCCGGGATCGCCGACGACATGCAGAAGGGCATCATCGAGCGGTTCCGCTCGCTGCCCATGACGCAGTCCGCGGTCCTGGTGGGGCGCACGGCCTCCGACGTCATCCTCAACGTCATCGTCATCGTCATCATGTCGCTGACGGGCCTGGTCATCGGCTGGCGGATCCGCACCTCGTTCCTGGACGCGCTGGTCGGTTTCGCGCTGCTGCTGCTGTTCGCGTACGCGGTCTCGTGGGTGATGGGCTTGCTGGGGCTGCTCATCCGCACGCCCGAGGCGTTCAACAACCTGACGTTCCTCACCATCTTCCCGCTGACGTTCATCACCAACGCGTTCGTGCCGCTGGAGACGTTCCCCGGCCCGCTGAAGGTGGTCGCGCAGTGGAACCCGGTGTCCACGCTGGTGCAGGGCGCGCGCGAGCGGTTCGGCAACGTGCCGCCGGGCACGGAGCTGGGCAGCTGGTCGCTGCAGAACGCCGAGCTGTACACGCTGCTGTGGATCGCGCTGGTCCTCGTGGTGTTCGTGCCGCTCGCCACGCGGCAGTACAAGCGGGCCGCCGCCCGCTGACGGCCCGCTGACCGACCACGACGGCCCCGCACCCGCTCCCCGGGTGCGGGGCCGTCGCACGCCGTCGCCCGGCGCCGGGCACACTGGCGCTCCCACGTCCCCCGGGGCTCGCCGTCGAGCCCCACGCGCACCGGAGGCACCGTGACCGCCGACGCCGTCGTCGAGTCCTTCCCGTCCCCCGCGGACGGGCTCGCCATCACCGTCCACCGCTGGGCCGACGTGCCCGGCGAGCCGCTGGGCGTCGTGCAGGTCGCGCACGGCCTGGCCGAGCACGCCCGCCGCTACGCCCGCGCGGCCGCCGCGCTCAACGCCGCCGGGTTCGTCGTCGTGGCCGCCGACCACCGTGGCCACGGCGCCTCCACCGGGCCCGGCGTCCCGCTCGGCTCCTTCGGCGCCGCCGGGTTCGACGGGTTCACCGCCGACACCGCGCGGCTCGCCGAGCTGCTGCGCGAGCAGCACCCCGGCCTGCCCGTGTTCCTGCTCGCGCACTCCCTGGGTTCGATGGGCGCGCAGAACGTCCTGCTGGAGCGCTCGGACCTGTGGGACGGGGTCGTCCTCAGCGGCTCCACCGCCCTGGACGGCCTCGTCGACGTGGTGCGCTCGCTGCCGCCGGACCAGCCGGGCCTCGCGGCGTTCAACGCCCCGTTCGAGGACCGCACCGGTTTCGAGTGGCTCAGCCGCGACCCGGCCGAGGTGGACGCCTACGTCGCCGACCCGCTGTGCGGGTTCACCACCGACGACGCGATCCTCGCCGGCGCGCTGGCCACCGCGGCCGCCACCGCCGACCCCGCCCGCCTGGCCCGGATCCGCCCCGACCTGCCGGTCCTCGTCGTCAGCGGCACCGAGGACCCCGTCGGCGGAGCCGGCGGGGAGCTGCTGGAGCGCCTGGCCGGGCGCTACCGCGCCGCCGGGTTGCGGGACGTCACGCTGGAGCTGCTTCCCGGCGCCCGGCACGAGGTGCTCAACGAGACGAACCGCGACGAGGTGACCGCGCTGGTCACCGGCTGGCTGCGCGAGCGGGCCGCAGCGACCGCCGGCTGAGCGGGCGCCCGACGAGGCGGACCGGCCCGTCCGGCGCCGACCCCGCTCAGGCCGGCACCGGGACCGCCGCCGGGAGCACCGGTCGGCGCAGGTGGTGGCCGGTGACGGCCTGGAACGCCGCCGCGGTGCGGAACAGGACGTCCTCGCCGCCCGGGCGGGCGATGAGCTGAGCCCCGACCGGCAGGCCGTCCGCGTCGGTCCCGCAGGGCACCGACAGGGCGGGTGCCCCGGTCAGCGAGGGCAGGCCGGTGAAGCGCATGAAGGCCCCGAGGAGCGGTTCGGGGCGGCCCGGCTCGACCTCCACGTGCGTGGCCCCGACGGGGGTGGCGGTGAACGGCAGGGTGGGGGTCACGACGACGTCGACGTCCTCGAAGGCGCGCAGCAGCTGCTCGCGCAGGACCGCGCGGTAGCGCTGGGCCTGCAGGTAGCTGGTGGCCGGCAGGCGCGCGCCGGCCTCCAGCAGCACGCGGACGTCCCGCCCGTAGTCACCGGGCCGCTCCCGCAGCCAGCGGTGGTGGTAGGCGCTGGGCTCGGCCGCCTCCACCGTCAGCTGCGCCGACAGGTTCCCCTCGACGTCCGGCAGCCCCACCGCGCGCACCAGGGCGCCCAGGCCGCGCAGCGCGTCCAGCAACCCGGTGACGCCCGCGGCCACGGGCGCCTGCACGTGCTCCAGCGAGTACCCGTCCACCACCCCCAGGCGCAGCCCGTCGACGCCGTCGTGCAGGCGGGCCGACGGCGCCGAGCCGGTCAGGACCGCCGTCAGCACCGCGCAGTCGCGGGCCGAACGGGCCATCGGGCCGACGGTGTCCATGCTCCACGCCAGCGGCACGACCCCGTCGAGGGCGATGCTGCCGGTGGTGGGGCGCAGCCCGGTGACGCCGTTGACGGCGCTCGGCAGCCGGATCGAGCCGCCCGTGTCGGTGCCCAGCGCCGCCCAGCAGGCGCCCACCGCGACGGCGACGCCCGACCCGCCGCTGGAGCCGGCGGGTGTCCTGGTCAGGTCCCACGGGTTGCGGACGGTGCCGGTGTGCGGGTTGTCCGACGTGCCGCCCCAGGCGAACTCGTGCATGGCGGTGTGACCGACGACCACGGCGCCGGCGGAGCGCAGGGCGCGCACCACCGGCGCGTCCTCGGCGGGCACCTCCCCGGCCAGCACAGCGCTGCCGGCCGCGGTCGGCCGGCCGGCGACCGCGATGTTGTCCTTGACGGCCACCGGTACCCCGTGCAGGGGACCGAGGCGGTGCCCGGCCGCGAGCAGCAGGTCCAGGCCCTCGGCGACGTGCAGCGCGTCCTCGGCGAAGACGTTCGTGAAGGCGCCCGCGCCCGCCCACTCCCGGGCTCGGTCCAGGCACGCCTCGACGACGGCGCGCGACGTCGTGCGGCCCTCTGCGACGTCCGCGGCCACGTCCACCAGGTCCACGGGACCCACCGGGCCGCTCACGCCGTCCGCACCGCCCGCGCCGCCCGCGCCGCTCACGCCGCTCACGCCGCTCACGCCGCTCACGCCGCTCACGCCGGTCCTCCCGCCCGCGGCGGGGCGGGGAAGGCGGTCACCGGCGCGACCGCGCGGAACCGCTCGCCCGCCAGCCGCTCGTCCACCGCGGCGGCCATCGGCAGCCACTGCGCCAGCACCTCGCGCACCTCGGCCTCCAGGTCGTCGTCCGCACCGGTCCCGTCCACCACCCGCTCCTCCCGCGTCGTCCTGCGTCGTCCTGCGTCGTCCTGCGTCGTCCTGCGTCGTCCTGCGTCGTCCTGCGTCGTCCTGCGTCGTCCTGCGTCGTCCTGCGTCGTCCTGCGTCGTCCTGCGTCGTCCTGCGTGGTCCTGCGCCGCCGCTCGCGCGCGCCCGCCGCGGCCCTGGTGGACCGCGGCGGGCGCGCCCGTGTCAGGCCGGGGCCATCTCGCGGTGCAGCGGGGCGAGCTGCCCCGCGAAGCCGGAGACCGCCTCGTAGGCCGCGGCGACACCGCAGACCACGTCCTCCTCGAAGGGGCGGCCCATCACCTGCATGCCGATGGGCAGGCCGGCGGAGTCGAAGCCCGTCGGCACGGTGATGGACGGCAGGCCGGTCACGTTCGCCGGCTGGGAGAAGCGGACGTAGGTGGTGGTGGTGCCCTCGCGCACGCCGTCCGGCCAGACGACCTCCGGCTCGCCGGCCACGGTGGCCGTGCAGGTGAGGGTGGGGGCGGCCAGGACGTCGATCGTGGAGAACAGCTCCTTCCACGCCGCCTGCACGAGGGTCCGCAGCCGCTGCGCCTTGAGGTAGTCGGTGGCCAGCACGAACTCCCCGACCTCCAGCAGCGCCCGCGTCTCCTCCGTGTAGAGCTCCGGCACGGACCGCAGCGACTCCTGGTGGTACGCGGTGGCCTCCGGCAGCATGAGGCCCCACTCCACCGCGCCGATCCGCGAGGCCATCGGCACCTCGACCTCGACCAGCTCGGCGCCCAGCTCGCCGAGGCGGGCGACGGCCGCGGCGACGGACGCCTGGACCTCCGGCTGCAGCCGCTCGGTGAAGTAGTCGGTGGGCACGCCCACCCGCAGCCCGGTGACGTCCCGGCCGATGAGGGCGGTGAAGTCGGGGACGGGCACGTCGGCCGACCCCGGGTCGGCCCGGTCGTACCCGGCGATCGCGTTGAGGGTGATCGCCGCGTCGCGCACGGTGCGGGTCAGCGGGCCGACGTGGTCCAGGCTCCAGGACAGGGACGCCACACCGCGGCGCGAGACCCGCCCGTAGGTGGGCTTGAGGCCGACGACCCCGCACACGGCCGCTGGGATGCGGATGGACCCGCCGGTGTCGCTGCCCATGCCGACCATGCACTCGCCGGCGGCGACGGCTGCCCCGGAACCTCCGGAGGAACCGCCGGGCACGCGCGTCGTGTCCCACGGGTTGCGCGTCGTGGGGGTGGTCGCGCCGTAGGCGAACTCGTGCGTGTGGGTCTTGCCGACCACGACGGCGCCGGCCGCGGCGAAGCGCTCGGCCACCGCGGAGTCGGTGTCCGGGACGTGGTCGGCCCGCACCCGCGAGCTCGACGTCGTCAGGACGCCGGCGGTGTCGTACAGGTCCTTCAGCGCCACCGGGATCCCGTGCAGCGGCCCGCGCGGGCCGCTCGCGGCGATCTCCGCCTCGGCGGCGGCGGCCGCCGCGCGCGCCCGCTCCTCGGTCACCGTGACGAAGGCGGTGATGTCGGCCTCGACGCTGTCGATGCGCGCCAGGACGGAGTCGGTCAGCTCGACGGGGGACAGTTCGCGGGTGGCGATCGCCGCGGCCGCGTCGGACAGGGTCAGCTCGTAGGGTTCCACGCTCACTCCCAGGAGGCGTTGAAGGCGGCGGCGGGCGGGGTGTCGCCGAACGGCACGCCGTCGAGGCCGGCGAGCGTCCCGAGCACCCCGTTGTAGGCGGTCAGGGCCGCGGCGGCCCGCTCGGGCGGCATCCCCAGCCCGGTCAGGGCCTCCAGGCCGCTGAAGGTCGCAGCGTCCAGTGCTCTGCTCATGCTCTCTCCCACGGGTCGGTCCGGGTGGTGCCGGGGACGTTAGGCAGCTCGGCGCGGCAGCGGAATCGGTCACCTGACGTATCCGCGCGCCCGCTGCCGGTGGAACTCGGCCCGGGTCGGGGAAATACGTCAGGCGACGTATTCAGCCCGCCCCGCGCCGCTGCCTACGGTGGCGCCCACCCCGACGGAACCACTCCGAGGAGCGCCCCCCGTGTCGATCTCGACAGCACTCCCCACCACTCCCGTAGGACGCCGGCGCGTCCTGGCCGGCGGTCTCGGCGCTGCGACCGTCTCGGCCCTCGCCGCGTGCGGCGGCGGTGCCTCCGGTCAGCAGGGACCCGGTGCCCAGACCCTCGTCATCGGCATCGAGTCCGAACCCGACGTCCTCGACCCGCAGGTCGCGGGCGGGTGGGTGACCTACCGCATCAACAAGCAGGTGTTCGACCCGCTGGTGGACGAGGACCTCACGACGCCCTCGTCCGAGGCCGCGGTGCCGGAGCTCGTCCCCGGGCTCGCGGAGAGCTGGGAGGTCTCGCCCGACGGGACCGTCTACACGTTCTCGATCCGCCAGGGCGTGACGTTCCACGACGGCACCCCGCTGGACGCGGACGCGGTCGTCTACAACATCCGCCGGATGTGGGACGAGACCGCACCGCAGTACTCGGCCAAGGCCGCCGGCCAGACGAACTTCGTGTGGAGCTTCGTCACCGGCGTCGAGGCGACCGACCCGTCCACGGTGGTCGTCACGATGAGCCAGCCGTTCTCGCCGTTCCTGCGGCTGCTGGCGCAGGGCGGCAACGGCTCGTGCTGCATCATGAGCCCGGCCTCGATCGAGGAGCACGGCGAGGACGTCGCCGACCACCCCGTCGGCACCGGCCCGTTCCGGTTCGTGCAGCGGGTCCGCGGCGAGCGCGTCGAGCTGGCCCGCTACGACGACCACTGGCGCGGTCCGGCCCAGCTCGACGGCGTCGTGTTCCGGCCCCTGCCGGACGCCTCGGCCCGGGTGGCGGCCCTGCGCAGCGGTGACGTCGACATGATCGCCGTGCCGAGCCCGGACAGCGTGGAGGCCCTGCGCGCGGAGGGCTTCCAGGTCTCGGAGGGGACCCCGCCGCACGTCTGGTACCTGTCGTTCAACATGCAGGACCAGTACACGGGCGTGCGCGAGGTGCGGCAGGCCATCAACCTCGCCATCGACCGCGAGGGCATGGCCCGCGACCTGCTGGCCGGCACGGTGAACCCCGCCTACGACGTGCAGGCGCCGGCGAACGACGCGTACGTCGAGCGCCAGGACGCCTACGCCCGCGACGTCGCCCGCGCCCGCGAGCTGCTCGCGACCGCCGGGTTCCCCGACGGTTTCCGGACGACCCTGACCACCTCGGTCGACGGCTCGGGACAGATCGTGCCCGCCCAGATGGCGGAGTTCATCCAGCAGAACCTGGCCGAGATCGGCATCGAGGTGGAGATCGCCACCCAGGAGTGGATCTCCTACCTGGGCACGTGGGCGCAGGGCGCCCAGCCCGGCACCGGGATGATGCAGATGTCCTGGGGGATGACGACGCCGTACTGGCTGTACATCGTCACCTCCAGCACGCTGCAGGCCCCGAACGGCCCGAACGTCGGGTACTACGCCAACCCGGAGCTCGACGAGGTGATGGACCGGGCGATCCGGGCGACGGACGAGGCCGAGGCCAACGAGCTGTGGCGCCAGGCCAACGACATCGTCTCCGAGGACGCGGCCCTCGCGCCCGTCGTCAACGACAAGGCGCCCTACGTCCTGGCCGACTACGTCGAGGGCTTCGTCTCGGCCAGCGAGGAGTGGTACGACCTGCGGTCGGTGCGGCTGGCGGAGACGTCGTGAGGACGGTCCTGCGCAGGGTCGCCTCGACCCTGCTCGTCCTGCTGGGGGTCAGCCTCGTCGTCTTCCTGCTGCTGCAGCTGGTCCCCGGCGACCCTGCCCGCGCGGTGCTGGGCGCCGGCGCCACGGCCGAGTCCGTGGCGGCCGTCCGCGCCGAGCTGGGCCTGGACCGGCCGCTGCCGGTGCAGTTCCTCGACTACCTCGGCGGGCTCGTGCAGGGCGACTTCGGCCGCTCGCTGACCGTCCAGCAGGACGTCTCGACGCTGCTGCTGCCGCGGCTGGAGAACACCCTGGTGCTCACCGGCGCCGCGCTCCTGCTGTGCGTCCTGGTCGGCGTCCCGCTCGGTGTCCTGGCCGCCCGCCACCAGTACGGCGTGTTCGACCGGGTCGCGATGTTCGTGACGCTCGCCGGTGCCAGCGTGCCGGTCTACTGGTTCGGCCTGGTCCTCATCGGGGTGTTCGCCCTGAGCCTGGGCGTGCTGCCGACGTCCGGCATGTACAACACCCGCAACCCGGGTGGCCTGCCGGACCTGCTGGCGCACCTGGTGCTGCCGGCCGTCACCGCGGCCCTCGTCCCGCTGGCCGTCATCGCCCGGATGTCGCGCAGCGTCTTCGTCGACGTCCTGCAGCAGGACTGGGTGCGCACGCTGCGCGCCTCGGGCCTGTCGGAGCGCTCGATCCTGTGGCGGCACGGGCTGCGCAACGCCCTGCCGCCCATCGTCAACGTCGTCGGCCTGCAGGTCGGCTACCTGCTCGGTGGGGTGATCTTCGTGGAAGTGGTCTTCGGGTGGCCGGGGCTCGGCCAGCAGCTGTACACGTCCATCACGCAGCGGGACCTGCCGGTCGTGCAGGCCGGCACGCTGTTCGTGGCGCTGGCGTTCGTGCTGGTGAACCTCCTCGCGGACGTCGTGGTGGGCCTGCTGGACCCGCGCTCGCGCCGGGCGGTGACCGCGTGAACGACACGACCACCGGCGCCGCCGGGACCGCCGCCGCGGCGCCCGCCGCGGGCGGGGAGGACGGGGCGCGCGTGCCCCGCCAGCGGGACCGCCGCAGCCCGCGCCGCCCCTCGCGCGCGCGGCTCGCGGTCCGGGCGTTCTGCCGCGACCGCGTGGCCGTCGCCGCGCTCGCGGTCCTGCTCCTGGTCGCACTGGCGTCCGTGCTGGCCCCGCTGCTCAGCCCGTACAGCCCGACCGAGGGCGACTCCTCCCTGCGGCTGCAGGGCATCGGGACCCCCGGGCACCCCCTCGGCCTGGACGGGCAGGGGCGCGACGTGCTCTCCCGCCTGCTGCACGGCGGCCGCTACTCGCTGCTGGTGGCCGTCGTCCCCGTGCTGGTCGTCTTCCCCCTGGCCCTGGCGACCGGCCTCGTGGCCGGCTACACCCGGGGCCGCACGGGGGAGGTCATCATGCGCCTGCTCGACGTCCTGTTCGCCTTCCCCCTGGTGCTGCTGGCGATCGCGCTGGCCGCCGTCCTGGGCGCCGGCCTGGGCAACGTCATGCTCGCCATCGGCATCACGCTCGTGCCGTACATGGCCCGCGTCGCGTACACGACGACGGTGCAGGAGGTCGGCAAGGACTACGTGGAGGCCGCCCGCGCCTCCGGAGCGCCCACCCGCGACGTGCTGCTGCGCGAGCTCGTCCCGAACGTCGTCTCGGCGCTGCTGGTCTACGCCACGACGCTGTGCGGCCTGATGATCGTGGTGGCCGCCGGCCTGAGCTTCCTCGGCGTCGGCATCGTCCCCCCGGCGCCGGACTGGGGGATCATGACCTCTGACGGCGCTGCTGTCCTCCTGGAGGGCAAGTTCCACGTGGCGACCGTCCCCGGCCTCGCCGTCCTCGTCGTCGCCCTGTCCTTCAACCTCCTCGGTGACGGACTGCGCGACGCCCTCGACCCCCGCAAGCAGACGAGCTGAGGGAGAACCCGTGCGCACCGCGAACGCCACGACGAACGGCACGACGGGGGAGGGTCCCCTCCTGGACGTCCAGGACCTGAGCGTCGACTTCCACACCGACACCGGCGTGGTCCACGCCGTGCGGCACGTCGACCTGACGATCGGCCCCGGCGAGGTGCTGGGCCTGGTCGGGGAGTCCGGATCGGGCAAGAGCGTCACCTCGCTCGCCGTCCTCGGCCTGCTCGGCACCCGCCGCGCCCGCGTCACCTCCGGGCGGATCCTCTTCCGGGGCGAGGACCTGCTGACCCTGTCCCCGAAGCGGCTGCAGGCGCTGCGCGGCAGCCACGTCGGCATGGTCTCGCAGAACGCCCTCAGCGCCCTGGACCCCTCGTGCACCATCGGTGCCCACCTGGTGGAGGTGATCCGCCGGCACCAGCGGCTGGACCGGGCCGCGGCCCGCGCGAAGGCGCTGGAGTCCCTGGAGCTGGTCGCCCTGCCCGACGCGGCCCGGCGCCTGCGCTCCTACCCGCACGAGCTGTCCGGCGGTCAGCGCCAGCGCGTCGTCATCGCCCTCGCGCTGGCCTGCCGCCCCGAGCTGCTGCTCGCCGACGAGCCGACCACGGCGCTGGACGCGACCGTGCAGAAGCAGGTGCTCGACCTGCTGCTGTCCATCAACGCCGAGCTGGGCACCGCGGTCCTGCTGGTCACCCACGACTTCGGCGTCGTCTCGCACGTGTGCGACAGCGTCGCCGTCATGCGGCGCGGGCAGGTCCTCGAGCGCGGCGCGGCGGCGGCGGTGCTGCGCGACCCGCAGCACCCCTACACCCGGGCCCTGGTCGAGGCGGTGCCCCGGTTGCGGTTGTCCGAGGACGAGCGGTCGGTGCCGCGGCAGCGGCGGCGCCTGCCGGAGTTCACCGAGGTGGCGGGAGGGGTGGGGGCGTGAGCGCGACCGGACGGCCCAGGGGCCGGTACGAGGACCTCGTCGTCGTGCGCGACCTGCGCAAGACGTTCGGGAGCACCACCGCGGTCGACGGGGTGTCGTTCGACGTCCGGCGCGGCGAGACGTGGGGCTTGATCGGGGAGTCGGGGTCCGGCAAGACCACGACCGCGCGGATGCTCCTGGGCCTGGAACCGGCCAGCGGCGGGTCGGTGGACTTCGACGGCACCGAGATCGTCCGCGCCCGGCCCAAGACCCTGCTGGCCCTGCGCGCCCGCATGCGGATGGTCTTCCAGGACAACGGCTCGGCGTTCAACCCCCGGCGCACCGTCGGCGACCAGATCGCCTACGGCCTGCACCGCTTCGGCATCGCCGACGGCCGCGAGGCGCGCCGGCGCGTCGTCGACCTCGTCGAGCGGGTCGGTCTGGAGGAGTCGCACCTGGGCCGCTACGTCCACGAGTTCTCCGGCGGTCAGCGCCAGCGCCTGGGCATCGCCCGCGCGCTCGTCACCGACCCCGACTTCCTCGTCCTGGACGAGCCGACCGCGGCCCTGGACGTCTCCGTGCAGGCGCAGGTGCTCAACCTCCTGAAGGACCTGCAGGCCGAGCGGGGGCTGACGATGCTCCTGGTCACCCACAACCTGGCGCTCGTGGAGCACATGTGCGACCACGCCGGGGTGCTGGAGCGCGGCCGTCTCGTGGAGGCCGGACCCGTGGACCGGCTGCTGACCGCGCCGGAGACGGAGACGACCCGGGTGCTGCTCGACGCCGTCCTCGAGCCGGGCGCGGCCGGAGCGCGCGCGTGAGCGCCGCGACGGGGTCCCCGGCGGCGCCGGCGACCCTCACCGCCGTCCTCGGGCACGAGGACGACCCCGGCACCGCCGAGGCCCTGCACGCCCTGCGGCACGCCGGCGCCGTCGAGGAGCTGCACGTCGACGAGGCCGACGCGCCGCGCCGCCGGCTGCGGGTCGTCTCCGACCGCGGCCGCGAGTACGCCCTGGCCCTGCCGCGCGGTGCCGGCCTCGTCGACGGGGCCGTCCTGCACCTGGATGCCGCCGGCGCCGTCGTCGTGCGCACCCGGGCGGCGCAGCGGCTGCGCCTGCGGGCCGCCGACCCCGCGGCCGCCCTGCGGCTCGGGTTCCTCGCCGGGCACCTGCACTGGGTCTGCGAGACCGGCGACGGCGTCCTGGACGTCGTCGTGCAGGGGCGGGCCGAGGACCACCTGGCTCGGGTGGCCGACCTGCTGGACTCCGGGGCCGTCACGCTCGAGGACCCGTGAGCGGTGGGCCCGCGGGCGGGGCGCGGCTGCTGGCCGCGATGGCGCTGGGCGACTCCGCCTTCCCCTCCGGCGCCCTCGCGTTCTCGTCCGGGCTGGAGGCGGCCAGCCGAGCCGGCGCCGTCACCGGGGAGGACGACCTCGCCGACTTCGTCGAGGAGCAGCTGCGCCACCGCTGGCACACCGGCGACCGGGTGCTGCTGGCCCGGTACGCGCGCGACCCGGGGTGGGCGCGGGCGCTGCTCGTGGACGCCGAGGCCGAGCGGCTCGCCGTCGTCGACGTCCTGCGCCGCGGCTCGCGCACGGCGGGGCTGGCCCTCCTGGGCACCTTCGCCGCCCTGGGCAGCGTCCCGGCTGCCCGGCTGCGGGCGGCCGCCCTCGCCGGCCGCTCTCCCGGTCACCTCGTCACCGCTCAGGCGGTGTGCCTGCACGACGCCGGCCTGGAGCCCGCCGAGGCCGAGGCGGTCTGCTGCTGGTCGCTGGTGGCCCAGCTGACCTCCGCGGCCGTGCGCCTGGGCGTCGTCGGTCACCTCGGCGCGCAGCGGGTCGCCCGGCGCGCGGTGGCCGCGGCCGGGCCGCTGCTGGAGGCCGCACCGCCCGCGGAGCCCTGGACGGGCACCGCGCTCGCCGACGTCCTCGTCGGCCTGCCGGTCGGCGACGGCCGGCTCTTCGCCACCTGAACCCCGCCCCACCTGGAGGACGCGTGGATCTCACGCCCACCGAGCTCGAACGCCTCACCGTGTTCACCGCCGCGGAGTTCGCCCGCCGCAACCTGCGGGCCGGCATCCCCCTGAGCCACCCGGAGGCCGTCGCCTACCTGACCGACGAGGTGATGCTCGCCGCCCGGCGCGGCGAGGACCACGCGGCGGTGCGCGACCTCGCCGGACAGCTGCTGCGCGCCGACCAGGTCGAGCCGGGCGTCGCGGAGCTGTGCCAGGTCGTCATGGTGGACGCTCCCTTCGCCGAGGGCACCAAGCTGGTCGCCCTCTTCGACCCCGTGCCCGCCACCGAGGGCGCGGTCGTGCCCGGCGAGGTGGTCGTCGGGTCCGGTCCCGTCCTGCTGCCCGGGCGCGAGGACCGCGTCGCTGTGCGCGTCGAGAACACCGGCGACCGCGACGTGCAGGTGCGCAGCGCCACCCACTTCTTCGAGGTGAACCCGGCGCTGGACTTCGACCGCCGCGCCGCGTGGGGCCGCCGGCTCGACGTGCCCGCCGGGTCCGGCGTGCGGTTCGAACCCGGCATGCCCGTCGAGGTCCACCTCGTCCCCCTGGCGGGCGACCGCGTCGCGCACGGTTTCGCGGGCCTCGTCGACGGTCCCGTGGACGCGCCCGGCGCCTACGAGGCAGCCGCCCGGCGCGCCGCCGAGCTCGGGTTCCGCGGGGTGGTGGCCCCGTGACCGCCGTCGGCCGCGAGCGCTACGCGCGCGTGCACGGCCCCACCACGGGCGACGTGGTGCGCCTGGGCGACACCGAGCTGTTCGTCGAGGTGGAGGCCGACCTGACCGCGCGCGGCCACGAGCTGCTCGCCGGCGCCGGCAAGACCGTCCGCGACGGGGAGGGCTACCGGCCCACGTCGACCAGCTCCTCGGGCGCGCTGGACTTCGTCGTCACCGGCGCGCTCGTCGTCGACGCCGTCGTCGGGATCGTGCGCGCCGACATCGGCGTCCGCGACGGGCGGATCGTCGGCGTCGGGGCCGCGGGCAACCCCGACGTCACCCCCAGGATCCACCCGGACATGGTCGTGGGCCACACGACCACCCCGATCCCCGGCGCCGGCCTCATCGCCACGGCCGGCGGCATCGAGACGCACGCGCACCTCATCTCCCCGCAGCAGGTGGAGCACGCGCTCTCGACCGGCACCACGACCCTCATCGGCGGCAGCCCCGGTCCGGGTTTCGAGGTCGCCTCCGGCAGCACCCGCAACCTGGGGAGGTTCCTGCAGGGAGCGGACGACTCGCCCGTGAACGTGGTGGCGTTCGGGCGGGGGTCGTCCTGGCCCGAGGCCGTCGTGGAGTCCGTGCGCGCCGGGGCGGGGGCGGTGAAGATCCACGAGGACTTCGGCGCGAGCCCCGCCGTCATCGACGCGACCCTGCGCGCCGCCGACGCCCACGACTTCGCCGTGCACCTGCACACCGACTCGATCAACGAGTTCGGGTTCGCCGAGCGCACCCTGGACGTCATCGGGGACCGGACGATCCACATGTACCACGTGGAGGGCGCCGGCGGCGGGCACGCGCCCGACATCATCCGCTGCGTCGGCCTCCCCAACGTCGTCCCCGCCTCCACGAACCCGACGAACCCGTTCACGCCGGCGGCGCTGGAGGAGGGCGTGCCGATGACGATGGTCGCCCACCTCATGGACCCGGCATCCCCGGAGGACGTCGCGTTCGCCGAGGCGCGCATCCGGCCCGGCACGATGGTGGCCGAGGACTTCCTGCACGACTCCGGGGCGATCTCCGTGTTCGGCAGCGACACCCAGGGCATGGGCCGGGTCGCCGACAACATCGCCAACTGCTGGCAGCTGGCCTCCGTCATGAAGGACCGCGTCGGGCGGCTGCCGGAGGAGCGGACGCGCTGGGCGGACAACGAGCGCGTCAAGCGCTACGTCGCCAAGTACACGGTGAACCCGGCCATTCCCATCGGCGCCGGGCACCTCATCGGGTCGCTGCAACCGGGGAGGATGGCCGACCTCGTCCTGTGGCCGTTCGCCTCCTTCGGCGTGAAACCCTCCCTCGTCCTCAAGGGCGGGTACGTCGCGTGGGCCGCGCTCGGCGACGCCAACGGCAGCATCTCCTCCGCCCAGCCGGTCCTGCAGCGCCGCAACTGGGGCGCCATGGGCCGCGCCGCGGCCCGCACCTCCGTCAACCTCGTCTCGCGGCTGGCCGCCGACGACGGCGTGGGGGAGCGCCTCGGCCTGCACAAGCCCTGCGTGCCCATCACGTCGGTGCGCGGGCTGCGCAAGGCCGACATGGTCCGCAACTCCCACCTGCCGGTCGTCGAGGTGGACCCGCGCACGTACGAGGTCCGCGCCGACGGCGTGCTCCTGCACGCACCGCCCGCCACCCGCGTCCCCCTGAACCGGAGGTACCTGCTGCGATGAGCGTCCCCACCGCGACCACCCCCACCGGCCGCGCGACCGCCGTGCCCGTCGTGCCCGGCGCCGCCCGCGTCGGCATCGGTGGGCCCGTCGGCAGCGGCAAGACCGCGCTCGTCGAGCGGCTGCTCGCCGAGTTCGCCGCGCGCGGGACCGTCGTCTCCGTCATCACCAACGACCTGGTGACGACCGAGGACGCCGAGCGCGTCCGCCGCTCCGGGCTGGTGGACCCCGAGCGGGTCGTGGCCGTCGAGGCCGGCGGCTGCCCGCACACGGTCATCCGCGAGGACCCCTCCCTGAACCTCGCCGCCGCCGACCGCCTCGAGCAGCGCTTCCCCGACACCCGCCTGCTGCTGCTGGAGAGCGGCGGGGACAACCTGGCCTCCACGTTCTCCCGCGACCTGGTCGACTACTGGATCTTCGTCATCGACGTCGCGGGCGGCGACGACATCCCCCGCAAGCGCGGGCCCGGTGTGCTGCGCGCGGACCTGCTCGTCGTCAACAAGACCGACCTCGCCCCGCACGTGGGCGCCGACCTGCCCCGCATGCTCGCCGAGGCCGAGCAGGTCCGCGAGGGCCGCCCGGTCCTGCGCACCGACCTTCGCGCCGGGCACGGGGTCGCCGCCGTCGCCGACGCCCTCGAGCGCGACGTCCTGTTCACGTGAGCGGTGACCACCCGCCCGACCCCGGCGTCGACCTGCTGCTCGAGCCCGTCGGGGGCCGGATCCGGCTGCAGCGCAACGTCTCCCGCTGGCCGTCGCTGGTGCAGAAGCTGTTCCGCGACGACACCGACCCGCTGTGCGGGACGGTCGTCGTGCAGCAGTCGGGCGGTGGCCTGCACCCCGGGGACGTGCGCGCGACGCGCGTCGTGGCCGCCGGCGGCGTCCGGGCCCGGGTCGTCGGCCAGGGCGCCACGCTCGTGCACGCCGTCCCGGGGCTGCCCGGGCCGGTGGAGACCGCGCAGCTGACGGCCGCGGGCGGGGCCGTGCTGGTGCACCACCCCGAACCCCGCGTCGTGCTGCCCGGCGCCGTCCACCGCGCCCGGACCGCGCTGGCCGTCGACGCGGCCTCCACCGTCGTGGCCGTCGAGGCGCAGGTCCTGCACCCGGCCTGCCTGGACCCCGCGAGCGCGGCGGACGGCGGGGCAGGGGGAGGTGTCGACACCCGCAGCGTCGTCGAGGTGCGGGTCGGCGGTGAGCTGCGCGCCGTCGACCGGACCGGCGTCCAGGGCCTGCCGGCGTCCGTCCGCCGCTGGCCCGCGCAAGCCGTCGTGCACGTCGTCGGTGCGCTGGCCGTCGCACCGCCCCTGCCCGTGGTGAGCGGGAGCCTGGCCGCGGTCTCGGCGCTGCCGGGCGGGGCCGGGTGGAGCGCGCGGGTCGTCGCCGCGGACGGCCTGGCGCTGCGGCGGTCCCTCGACGCGCTCCTCGCCGCCACCGCCGCAGGGCTCAGGCCGACAGGAGCAGCCCGTCGCGCACGGCCCGCGTCGCCGCCTCCGTCCGGCTGCGCGCGCCCAGCTTCGTGAGGATGTGCTCCACGTGGGTGGAGATCGTGCGCCGGCTGGCGTGCAGGGCCTCGGCGATCTCCTGGTTGGACAGCCCCTCGGCCAGGCCCGCGAGCACCTCCAGCTCCCGGCGCGACAGGCTGCCCGGCACCGGGCCGCGCACGGCCGTGGCCACCGTCGTCGCCACCGTCGTCGCCACCGTCGCCGGCCGGGCCCCGCGCGCAGGCAGCCGCACGTGCCACGGCGCGCGTTCACCGCGTTCCCAGACGAGGAACCCCGTGCTGCCCCGCGCCACCTCCCGCTGCAGGGCCGCCAGCAGCTCGTCCGGTGTCGGTCCGCTGCCCAGGGGGGTGCAGGCCCCGGAGGCGGACACCGCGATCCGCAGGCACCCGGGCTCCGGGGCGTCGCCGTCCGCGGTCAGCGGCGCCGGGTCGGAGACCATCTCGGCCATCCGCGCCGACAGCAGGCCGAGCATCTCCACCGCGGCCGCGTGCGGGTGGGTCGCGGAGTCGGTGTTCAGCGTCAGCATCCCGGCGTAGCTGCCGTCGGCCCGGAAGAACGGAGCCGTCATGCCCTCCCGGTAGCCCGAGGGCTGCAGGCTCTCGCGGATGATCCAGGACTCGTCGGGCCGGAACGGCATGTCGCGCCAGGGGACCGGCGCGCGCCGGGACACCGTCACGTGCCACGTCGGGTCCTGCAGGTAGGCGGCGCCGTTCAGGTGCGTCAGCTGCTCGTCGCGGTACCCCGAGTCCGCGACCACCGCGTGGCTCGACGTCGTCTCGTCCCAGGCCGCGATGGAGGCGCCGACGAACGGCACGAGGGCCCGCAGCTCCTCCAGCGCCTCGGCGGCGCGGACCGAGCGGGGGGCGTCCTGGGTGACCGCACCGGCGATCCGTCCAGCGGCGGTCGCCGCGCTCTGCCAGTCCATGACCGCACGCTAGGTCGGCGCGGCCCGCTGGTGGCCCGCGGAAACCAGGTGGAAACCAGAGTTTGACGACCGGGAAACCGCTCGGCCGCACCCGGTCGCCGGGGGCCGCCCGCGAGGATCAGAGGCGGGGCAGCACCCCGGCCAGCAGGCGCGCGCACCGCGGCGCGGCCTCGCGACCGGCCTCCAGGACCTCCTCGTGCGACAGCGGCTCGTCGCTGACCCCGGCCGCCAGGTTCGTCACCAGGGAGAAGCCGAGGACCTCCAGGCCGGCGTGGCGGGCGGCCACGGCCTCCAGCGCCGTGGACATGCCGACGAGGTCGGCGCCCAGGACGCCGGCCATGCGCACCTCGGCGGGCGTCTCGTACTGCGGGCCGCGGAACTGGGCGTAGACGCCCTCGGGCAGGTCCGGGTCGACCTCGCGCGCCACCCCGCGCAGCCGCGCGGAGTACAGGTCGGTCATGTCGACGAACGTGGCCCCCTCCAGCGGGGAGGCGCCCGTGAGGTTCAGGTGGTCGGAGATGAGGACGGGGGAGCCGGGGCCGACGGTCGGGTCGAGCCCGCCGCAGCCGTTGGTCAGCACGACGGTGCGGCACCCGGCCGCCGCGGCCGTGCGGACGCCGTGGGCAACGGCCCGCACACCGCGACCCTCGTAGAAGTGGGTGCGCGGCAGGACGAGGGCGTGCAGCGGGCCGGAGCCGTCGCGCTCGACGCGCAGGGACTTCGCGGTGCCGCGGTGGCCGACGACGGCGGGGGCGCTGAACCCGGGCAGGTCGGTACCGGGCACCTCGGCGACGAGCTCGCCGAGGGTGTCGGCGGACGCCGCCCACCCCGAGCCCAGGACGAGGGCGACGTCGTGGCGCTCGACGCCGGTCACCTCCGCGAGCCGGGCGGCGGCCGCCGCGGCGAGGTCGAACGGGTCGTCGGCGGGCGCGCTGGTGGTCACCGGCCCAGCCTAGGGTCCTCCCCGCCCGGCGACCCGCCCTCCCCGGGCGGCTCCGGCTCCCCGTCCCCGCCGCGTCCCGCGCTCGCCAGCTCGTCGAGCACGAACTCGTCGCGGGACACGGCCCGCGACCGGTGGGCCGTGCGCGCGAGGACGTGCGCGGAGACGGGGGCGGTGAACACCTGGAACGCCGCGACCAGGCCGAGAGCCACCACCGCGCCGGTGTCGGGCACCACCTGCAGGGCGACGCCGAGCGCGACGAGCACCACGCCGAGCACCTGCGGCTTGGTGCCGGCGTGCATGCGCAGCCACAGGTCGCGGAAGCGCAGCAGCCCGACGCCGGCCGTGACGGCGAAGGCGGCACCGGCCAGGACGAGGACGCTGGAGACGACGTCGAGCACGGCGCTCACCGGTCGTCCCGCCCGACGAAGCGCGCCACGGCGACGGAGCTGGCGAACCCGAGCAGCGCCAGCACCAGCAGCACGGGCACGAAGACCGCGGAACCGTCCCGCACGACGGCGAGGGCGATGCCGCTCAGGAGCGCGGCGATGAACACGTCCACGGCGGCCGTCCGGTCCAGCGCCGTGGGGCCCAGCAGGGCGCGCACCAGGGCGAGCACGGCGGCGAGCACGAGCAGCGCCTGGGCCACGGCGACGACGACGGGACTCACGAGGCCTCCTCCCCGGCGCCGCGCGCGTCCCGGGGCGGCGCCGCGCCCACCGCCCGGACGACGCGCCGCTCCAGGGCGTGGACCTGCCGGCGCACCGCCTCCGGCACCTCCTCGACGGGGCCCGTCACGGGGACGTGCACGTACAGGGTGCCGGTGGGCACGTCCACGTCGACGGTGAGCGTCCCGGGCACCAGGGTCAGCAGCTGGGACACGGTCACGACCACGACGTCGGAGCTGTCGCGCAGGCGCACCGCGACGATCCCCGATCGGGGGGTCGGGCCGGGGCGCACGGACAGCCACGCCATCTGCAGGCTGGAGCGCACCAGGTCGGCCGCCACGTACCCGGCGAGCACCGCGAGACCCACCGGTGACAGCCGCCGGGTGGTGGGCAGGCCCGGCATCGGGAACGCCGCGCGCAGGACCAGGACGACGAGCACCCCGCCGACGGCGTTCAGCACGGTCACGCGCCCCCACAGCGCGAACCACGCCAGGAGCATCGCCACCGCCAGCGGCAACCGCAGCGTCACGGCGCCCCCGTCCCGGCGCCGCCGCCCACGACGCCGCCCACGACGCCGCTGTAGCGGCGGCCGTCGCCGGTGTCCTCGGCCGCGCCCCGGGCCAGCGCGGCCAGGGGGCCGGCGACCACGGTGAGGGCGGTCACGAGGACCACCACGCCGGCGGTCGCGGCGGCCGGGGCCCGCGAGGCCCGCGGCCGCGCCGCGACCGCCGCGCCCCCGCCCGCGCGCTGCGGCGCGTCGTCCGGCACCTCCTCCGGCGCCCGGCCCCCCGCGCCCGTGGCGGACCGGTCGCCGCCGTGCCAGAACGCGGCCGCCCACACGCGGGCGATGGCGTACAGGGTGAGCAGGCTCGTCACCACCGACGCCACGACGAGCGCCCAGGCGTCCCAGCCGCCGTCGTCGACGCCGGCCCGCAGCAGCGCCAGCTTGCCGAGGAACCCCGAGAACGGCGGGATGCCGGCGAGGTTGAGCCCCGGCAGGAGGAACAGCAGCCCGAGGGCGGGCGAGGCGGCGGCCAGCCCGCCGAGGCGGCGCACGTCGGTCGTGCCCGTCCGCTGCTCGACCAGGCCGACGACGAGGAACAGGGCCGTCTGGACGAGGATGTGGTGCACGGCGTAGAAGACCGCCGCCGCCAGGCCCGCGCTCGACCCGAGGCCGACGCCGAACAGCATGTAGCCGATGTGGCTGACGAGGGTGAACGACATCACCCGGCGCAGGTCGTGCTGCACCACCGCCCCGAGGATCCCGAGGAGCATGGTCGCCAGGGCCACCGCCAGGAACAGCTCGCGCAGCGTCCCCTGCCCGAACAGCACCCCGTGGGTGCGCAGGACCGCGTACACGCCGACCTTGGTCAGCAGCCCCGCGAACACCGCGGCGACGGGCGCCGCCGCCGCGGGGTAGCTGTCGGGCAGCCAGCCGGACAGGGGGAAGGCTGCCGCCTTGAGGCCGAAGGCGATGAGCAGCGTCAGCTGCAGCGCCGTGGCCACGCCCGGGTCCAGCGCGGCCAGGCGCGCGGGCAGGTCCGCCATCGCGACCGTGCCGGTCGCCGCGTACACGAGCCCGACGCCCGTCAGCAGGACGAGGGACGACACGAGCGACACGACGACGTAGGTCGTGCCGGCCCGCACCCGCCGCGCCGTCCCGCCCAGCGTGAGCAGCACGTAGCTGGAGGTCAGCAGCACCTCGAAGCCGACGTAGAGGTTGAACAGGTCGCCGGCGAGGAAGGCGATCGCCACGCCGGCCGTCATCGCCAGGTACGTCGGGTGGTAGATCGACACCGGTGTGGAGGCCGGGTCCCCGGTGCGCCCCTGGCCGACGGAGAACACCATCACCGCCAGCGCCACGGTCGCGGACGTCAGCAGCAGCAGCGAGGACAGCCGGTCGGCCACCAGCGCGATGCCCACCCCGTCGGGCCACCCGCCCACGGTCAGGTGCTGCACCCGCCCGCCGGCGCAGCGGGCCAGCAGCGCCGCGGCGGCGGCCACCACCCCCGTCAGGGCGAGGAGGCTGACGGCGCGCTGCGCCCGCGGGCGGTGGCCGAGCAGGAGCGTCAGGGCGGCCCCGGCCAGGGGCAGCAGCACGGGCAGCGGCAGCAGGACCCTCACGGCGCCTCCTCCCTCCCCGCCGGGCCCGCCGGGCCCGTCGGGCTCGCGGCCGGCCCGCCGTCGTCCTCAGCGACACCGGTGGCGCGCCGCGACGGGGCGGCGTCGCGCAGGACGTCGTCGCCGTCCGCGCGGCTGAGCCGGTAGGCCAGCGCCAGGCAGAAGGCCGTGACGGCGAAGGTGATGACGATGGCGGTGAGGACGAACGCCTGGGGGAGGGGGTCGCTGGCCGCGGCGAGGTCGTCCTCGGGCACGGCACCGTCGGGACCGACGACGGGGGCCAGCCCGGCGGGGCCGGCGGCGGCGACGAGCAGCAGGTTCACGCCGTTCCCGGCGAGCACGAACCCCAGCACGACGCGCGTGGCGTGCCGTGAGGTGAGCAGCCAGACGCCGGTGGCGACCAGGCCGGCGACCGCGAGCGTGAGGACGACGGTGGGACTCACGCGCCCACCCCCGCCCCGCGCGCCGGCGCCACCCCGCCGGCCCCGCCGCCGTCGGGGGGCTCGCCGCCGGAGGGTTCGTCCTCGGAGGGTTCGTCGTCGTCCGCGGCGTGCTCGTCGACCCCGGCGCCGAGGCTGCGCAGCACGTCGAGCACCGTGGCCACCACCACCAGGTAGACGCCGACGTCGAAGAACATCGAGGTGGACAGGTGCAGGTCGCCGAGGACGGGCAGGTGCACGTCCACGACCGCGCTCTGCATGACCTGCCCGCCCAGCACCAGCGGCACCGCCCCCGACAGGCTCGCGACGAGCAGACCGGCCCCCAGCAGCGCCCCGGCGTCCACGCGGGCCGCCTCGCCCAGCTCGAAGCGGCCACCGGCCAGGTAGCGCAGGAACAGCGCCAGCCCCGCCACCAGCCCGGCGGCGAAACCGCCGCCGGGCTGCTGGTGACCGACCAGCAGCAGGTGCACCGACAGCACCAGCACGACGCCGAACAGGGCGCGCACGGCCACCTCCAGCACGGCCGAGCGCCGGGCCGGCGGCAGGCCCCGCGCCCCCGTCAGCCACGCCCGCGACGGCGTCGCGTCCGGTCCCGGCAGCAGGTCGTCCTCGCTCGGGCGGGCGCCGGGGGCGTCCGCCCCCTCCGGCAGGCGCGGTGCGCGGCCGGTGCGCCGGCGCAGCCACACCATGCTCGCGACCCCCGTCGCGGCGGCCGTCAGCACGGTGATCTCCCCGAACGTGTCCCAGGCGCGCACGTCGACCAGCACGACGTCCACGACGTTCTCCCCGCCACCGCGGGAGACGGCCAGCTCGGTGAGCAGCTCCTTCAGCGACCCGGCCTGCCGCGCGCCCAGCGCGACCGCGGCGAGCAGCCCCGCCACGGCGCCCGAGCCGACGGCCGCGACCAGCCGCAGCGAGCGCGGCGGCCCCGCCGTCCCCGGTCCGGACGGTTCCGCGAAGCGGGGCGGCAGCCGCCGCAGCACGAGCACCGCGACCGCCAGGGTGACGCTCTCCACCAGCGCCTGCGTCAGCGCCAGGTCCGGCGCCCCCGCGACCACGAACAGCCCGGCGAGCGCGTACCCGGACACCCCCACCAGCAGGAACGCCGAGCGCCGGTCGCGCACGGCGGCGGTGGCGACGGCCGCGGCCAGGCACACGAGGACCAGCGGCAGCTGCAGCGGGGCGTCCCACAGCCGCCAGTCCGCCGGCCAGGCGCCACCGGTCAGCGACAGCACCAGACCCGTGCCGGGCCCGGCGACGAACGCGAGGGCGACGACGAGCACGTACTGCGGCAGCGACCCGCGCTGCAGCAGCAGGGTGGTGCGGGTGCCGGTGCGCTCCAGGGCGCGCAGGGCGACGTCCTGCGTGCGGCCCCGCCACAGGTCGTCGGCCAGGCGGGGGGTGGCGCGCGCCTGCGCGCGGGCCACCGCGCCGCGCGCCGCGAACAGCAGCGCGCCCCCGCCGACCGCCACCGCGGACAGCGCCAGCGCCGGCGTCGGGCCGTGCCAGAGGGCGACGTGGTAGCGGTCGGGGTCCGTGAGGCCGACCGCCCGCGCCGCCAGGGCGTCCACCGCCCCGGGCGCGATCCCCAGCACGGTCCCGCCGACCGCGCCCGCGGCGGCCGGCAGGACCAGCGCCGCCCCGGGCCGGTGCACCTCGGTCGCCGGCGCGCCCGGCCGGTTCCCGAAGGCGCCGTGCACGAAGCGCGCGCTGTAGGCGGCGGTCAGCACGGACCCCGCGACGAGGACGGCGAGGACGACGGCCGCCGACGGGTCGCCGCCCTCCTCCAGGGCGGCGACGTGGGCCTCGAAGGCGGCCTCGTGGGTGACGAACCCCAGGGTCGGCGGCAGCCCGGCCATCGACGCCGCCGAGAGGCAGGACAGGACGAACAGCCCGCGCAGCGGCCGGTGCAGCCCCGACAGCTCCCGCAGGTCCCGGGTCCCGGCCACGTGGTCGACCGCCCCGGCCACCATGAACAGGGACGACTTGAACAGGGCGTGGGCCACCAGCAGCCCCGCCCCCGCCAGCTGCGCGGTCGGCAGGCCGGAACCCAGCAGCGCCACCATGAAGCCCAGCTCGCTCACGGTCCCGTGGGCGAGGACGAGCTTCAGGTCGTGCTGGCGCAGCGCCCGCCACGCGCCGACGACCATCGTCGCCCCGCCGACCGCGACCGCGGCGACGCGCCAGGCCGGGACGTCGGTGAAGACGGGGCTGAAGCGGGCGACCAGGTAGACGCCGGCCTTCACCATGGCCGCCGCGTGCAGGTAGGCGCTGACCGGGGTCGGCGCGACCATCGCCCCGGGCAGCCACGCCGTCACCGGCAGCAGGGCGGACTTGGACACCGCACCGGCCAGGAGCAGCAGCGCGGCCACCGTCACCGCGGGCCCTCCCGGCGGGGGCTCCGCCAGCAGCGCGGAGATGCGCGTCGTGCCCGCCTCGCGGGCCAGCAGCAGGACGCCGACGAGCAGGGCCAACCCGCCCGCGGTCGTCACCAGCAGCGCGTGCAGGGCGGACCGGCGCTCGTCGGCGGACCGGCCGCTCTGCCCGACCAGCAGCCAGCTGAGGACGGTGGTGAGCTCCCAGCAGACGTAGAGCAGGACGACGTCGTCGGCCAGGACCAGGCCCAGCATGGCGCCCGCGAAGGCGACCAGCATCGGGACGGTGCGGCGGCGGGCGGCCGCCTCCCCGGCCCCGGCGAAGTACCCGGCGGAGTAGACGAGGACCAGCACCCCCACCGCGGACACGACGAGGGCCAGCAGCGCGGCCAGGGGGTCGAGGTGCCACGCGAGGTCCAGGCCCAGGGACCCCGCCCACGGGTGCGTCTCGCTGCGGGTGGCGCCCGCCCCGTCGGCGGCCCAGACCGCGCACAACCACACCACGACGGCAGCCGGCGCCACCGCGGTGACCAGGACGCCCGGGCTCCCCCAGCGCCGCACCGCGGGCACGGCCAGCAGCGCGACGAGGAGGTGGAGGAGCACCAGGACTGTCATCGCCGGTCACGCTAGGGCGGTGCGGGGACGCCCGCCCCCCGGGACCTCCGCGGGCGGGGCGGGTCGGGGCGCCGGTCCTGGGGAGGTGGGGTCAGGCGTCGTTGGAGCGGCAGGGCCGCGCGCGCAGCGCCATCACGTAGTCGTGCGGGGCGCCGCCGGCCTCGGCGGCGTCGGCCAGCCGCCCCAGGTAGGTCGCCGTCGGCAGCCCGCCCTCGTAGTCGTCCAGCACGTACGTCCACGCCACGACGTCCCCGTCGAGGGTCGTCACCCGCACCCGCACCTTGCGGAACAGCCCGATGTCCATGCCCTCCAGGGCGTCCATGCGCGCCTCGTCGGCCTCGGTCACGTCGTACAGCGCGACGAACACCTGCTCCTCGCGGTGCTCGCCGTCGCCCTCGACGACGGTGGCCAGCGGCCCCTGCCAGCTGCGGTCCTCCCCGCCGAAGGTCAGCCGCCAGCCGGTCAGCCAGCCGGTGGAGCGCAGCGGCGAGTGCGGGGCCTTCTGCGCCATCGTCTCGGGGTCGAGGTTGGTGGCGTAGGCGGCGTAGGCGGGCACGACGACAGAGGGTAGAGGAGGCGCGTCACACCCCCCGGCGGCCCCACGGGGTGACCGGGACCCCCGGGCTGCGCGACCATGGGGGGGTGAGCACCCGCGCCACGTCCCCCGTCGCCCAGCAGCAGCGCGTCGCCGTCCTCGGCGGCGGCCCGGGCGGGTACGAGGCCGCCCTCGTCGCCGCCCAGCTCGGCGCCGACGTCACCGTCGTCGAGCGCGACGGCCTGGGCGGCTCCACCGTCCTCACCGACGTCGTCCCGTCCAAGACACTCATCGCCACCGCCGAGCTCATGGCCACCGTCGGCGGCGCCACCGAGCTGGGGGTCCGCTTCCCCGGCGGCCCCACCGGCGACACCGAGCCGGCCGGCTCCGTCAGCGTCGACCTCGGCCGCGTCCACCAGCGGGTCAAGTCGCTGGCGTTCGCGCAGTCGATGGACATCCGCGCCCGCCTGGAGAAGGAGGGCGTGAAGGTCCTCAGCGGCTCCGGGCGCCTGGACGGGCCGCAGGCCCTCGTCGTCACCGACGGCGAGGACGCCGGCGCGCGCGTGGACGCCGACGTCGTCCTGCTCAGCACCGGCTCGCGCCCCCGCACGCTGCCCGACGCCCAGCCCGACGGCGAGCGCATCCTCACCTGGAAGCAGGTCTACGACGTCGAGGAGCTGCCCGAGCACCTGGTCGTCGTCGGCTCGGGCGTCACGGGCGCGGAGTTCGCCAGCGCCTACGACGCCCTCGGCGCGCACGTCACCCTCGTCTCCAGCCGCGACCGCGTGCTGCCCGGCGAGGACGCCGACGCCGCCGAGGTGCTCGAGGAGGTCTTCCGCCGCCGCGGGATGAACGTCGTCTCGCGATCGCGGGCCGAGTCCGTCGTCCGGCACGGCGACAGCGTCGTCGTCACCCTGTCCGACGGGCGCACCGTCGAGGGCTCGCACTGCCTCGTCGCGGTCGGCTCGGTGCCCAACACGGAGGGCATCGGGCTGGAGGAGGCCGGCGTGTGGACGTCGGAGTCCGGGCACGTGGACGTCGACAAGGTCTCGCGCACCTCCGCGCGCGGCGTGTACGCGGCCGGCGACTGCACGGGCGTCTTCCCGCTGGCGTCGGTGGCGGCCATGCAGGGGCGCATCGCCATGTGGCACGCCCTGGGCGACACGGTGGCGCCGCTGAAGCTGCGCTCGGTGGCCTCCACGGTCTTCACCTCCCCGGAGATCGCCACCGTCGGGTGGACGCAGGCGCAGATCGACTCCGGCGAGGCGCAGGGCGAGATCGTCAAGCTGCCGCTGTCGACGAACGCGCGCGCGAAGATGCTCGGCATCCACGACGGGTTCGTGAAGCTGTTCTGCCGCACCGGCTCGGGCACCGTCATCGGCGGGGTGGTCGTCGCGCCGCGGGCCAGCGAGCTGATCTTCCCGGTGACGCTGGCGGTGGAGAAGCGGCTCAACGTCGACGACGTCGCGCACGCGTTCTCCGTCTACCCGTCGCTGTCCGGGTCGCTGGCCGAGGCCGCCCGCCAGCTGCACGTCATGGCGGACTGAGCGGAGCGGACGGACGAGCGCGGGGCGTGAGCAGCGAGCGGGTGCAGGCCTTCCTCGACGAGCGCGCCCCGGGTCTGCGCGTCGAGCGCGCGGGGGCGGACACCTCGACCGTCGCCGCGGCCGCCGCCGCGCTGGGGGTGGAACCCGGGCAGATCGCCAAGACGCTCGCGCTGCGCGCGGGTGAGCGCGCGCTGCTGGTGGTCGCCAGCGGCACCGCCCGCCTGGACGGCGCGAAGTTCAAGGCGCGCTTCGGGGCGAAGCCGCGGATGCTGTCCGCGGCCGAGGCGCAGGAGCTCACCGGGCAGCCGGTGGGCGGGATCTCCCCGTTCGGGCACCCGCGGCCGCTCCAGGTGCACTGCGACGAGTCCCTGCGCGCCTTCGACGTCGTGCACCCCGCCGGCGGCAGCCCGGACAGCGCCGTGCGGCTGACCCCGGAGCAGCTGGCGGCGCTGACCGGCGGCGACTGGGTCGACGTCACCCGCTGAACCGCCCGCGCAGCCGCGCAGCCGCGCGGTCGGCGCGGGATCAGCTCCGGGGCAGGACCCGCCAGGCGCTGAGGTCGCCGTCCTTGAGCAGCGAGGAGAACCCCGGCGCGGCGGGCTCGGCGAGGAACTCCTCCTCGGTGACCTCCTCGACGTACTCCACGTGCAGCACGGCCTTGCCGGCGTCCACGAACGGTTGCAGCGCGGCGCACTCGTCGTGGACCCGGCACGACTCGTTGACGGCGAAGTCGAAGTCGCCGACGAGGTCGGCGACCTGGTCCAGGTCGTTCTTCAGGCCCACGGACATCCCGCGCGCGCGCACCTCGGCGGCCACCCACCGGTTGAACCGCAGCTGGTCGTCCGCGGTCAGCGGGAAACCGCTGTCGTTGGCGTAGGCGTCGACGTTGTCGGGTTCCACGGCGTCGAACCCCGCGTCGCGGCAGGCGTCGAACCGCGCCCGCAGCAGCGGGCCGAGGACGTCCAGGCGGCGCACGTCGAGCCAGCGCTCGTCCGGCCAGTCCGGCAGCGCCTCGCCGACGACCTCGGCGGGGAACGCCGCGGCGTCGTCGCGGAACTCCTCGACGGTGCCGACGCTGACGTAGCAGACGACCCGCCGGCCCTGCTCGTGCAGGCGGTCCACGACCGCGCGGGGGGTCTGCCAGTCGACGTCGTACACCTCCGCGTCCACCGTCAGGTCGAGGTCCCCGGTCAGCTGCCACTGCCAGGTGGTGCCGGGCGCGGGCACCCACCGCTGCCCCGCGGCCGGGCCGGTGGCGGGACCGGTGGGGGACGCGGTCGGTCCCGCGGTGGGTCCCGGCGCGGACGCCGGGGGGGTGGGCGCGGTCACGGGACCTCCCGGTGAGCAGGCGGACAGGGCCAGGGGCAGCAGGGCGGCCAGGGCCAGCGCGGCGGGCGCCGGGCGCCTCACAGCGCCGTCGCCAGCGTGCGGTCGGGGTGGCGCACCAGTCGCGCCAGGGGCACCAGCGCCGCCGCCGAGGCGGCCGCCGCGGCCACCAGCAGGCCCGGCACGACGTCCACCAGCCCGGTCAGCGCCGCCGCGCTCGACCCCGCCAGGGCCGCGGCCACGACGAGCACCGCGCCCACGGCCCGCGTGAACGTCTCCAGCAGCCCCGCCAGGAACCCGACGAGGCCGAACGCGGCCAGCCCCGCCAGCAGCGGCACCAGCTCGCGCACCGGCGCGCCCGCTCCCGGCAGCGCCTGCAGCACCGCCAGCAGCAGCGCCGAGCAGACCGCGGCCACCAGCAGCAGCCGGGCGGTGGCCCCGGCGACGATGCGGGCGAACACGCGGGCCAGCCGCGGCCGGGCCGCCGCCCGCTCCTGCACCGTCGTCACCGCCAGCGCCGCCACCAGCACCGTCCACACGCTGTCCAGGCGGCGGCTGGCGGCCAGCCCGCCCAGCAGCGAGGGCAGCAGCGCCACCACGGGGAACGGCTGCTGCCCCGACCACTCCACGGCCGGGTCCAGGACGACCAGCAGCGCCGTGCCGGCGCCCAGCGCCCCGGCCAGCAGGCTGCGGGACCACGGCACCGGTCCCTCCTTGGGCACCGGCAGCGTGCCCACGGCCGCGGTCACGGCGGCCGCGGTCACCAGCACGACCGCCAGCACGTCCAGCACCGCCGGCACGCCCGCCGCGGCGGCCGCGGTCGCCAGCACCAGCGCCCCCGCGTAGGGCAGGCCCCAGCCGCGCACCACGACGACCATGCCGCCGACCCACGTGACGAGCAGGGCGCCCGGCAGGGCCACCTCCGGCGCCACCAGCAGCCCCGGCGGCACGAGCAGCGCCAGCAGCGCGCCCGCCACCACGAGCGGGCGGTCGCGCCGCAGCCGGCCCAGCCCGCCGGGCGTGCTCAGGTGCCGGCGGCGCAGCGCCCACTGCGCCCCCAGGGCCAGCGGCAGCGCCAGCGCCCACGAGCGGGCCGCCACGTCGCGGCCCAGCTCCTCCGACAGGGGGGCGAACCACGCCGTCGTCGCGAGCAGCGTCGCCAGCAGCCCCAGCACCTCGCGGGTGCGGCGCGGGTCGTCGCCGTCGCGCTCGCGCCGGACGGGACGCGCCCGCCGCGGCGGGGCCGCCCCGCCGGCGGCGGGGGCGCCGCGCACCGCGCCGGAGGCCAGCGGCAGCGACGTGCGCGCCGTCAGCCCGCCCCACGCCTCCAGCACGACCGCCGCCTCCAGGGCGTCCTGGGGGTGGCGGCCCAGCCCGGCCAGCACGCGCGCGCCGGCCTGCTCCGCGGTGATCCTCACGACGCGCCGCCCGCCGCACCGGCGCCGACCAGCTCGCGGGGACCGGCCGCCGGGACGCCGGCCGGCGCGGCGGCGCGCGCGCCCACCAGCTCGCCCAGCAGCAGCCGGTAGCCGTCCAGGCAGCGCTGCTGGGGGAAGTTGCGCCGCACGCGGGCGTGCCCGCGCCGGCCCAGGCGCTCGGCCAGCCCGGGGTCGCGCAGCAGCGTCGACACGGCGTCGGCCAGCCCGGCCACGTCACCGGGCGCGGCGGTCACCCCCGCGCCCAGCACGGCCTCCAGGACCCCGCCCACGTGGGTCGTGACGACCGGCCGCGCCTGCGACAGCGCCTCCAGCACCGCCATCGGGAACCCCTCCGAGATGCTCGTCATGAGGACGACGTCCGCGTCGCGGACCACGCCCGTCGGGTCGCTCGTGGAACCGCGGAACTCGAACGCGCCCCCCAGGCCCAGCGCGGCGTGCAGCTCGCGACAGCCGCGCGCGTACCCCTCCTGCCCGGGCGGGACCGGGCCGTAGTGCAGGAACCGCGCCCCCGGCACGCGCCGGCGCACCTCCGCGGCCACCCGCAGCATCGTCGCGACGTCCTTGAGCGGGTCGATCCGCCCCACGCTGACGACCGTCAGGGTGCGCGGCGCGGGCGCCGGCTCGCCCGGCGCGGGCACGCCGTTGGGCACGGGCACGATCCGCCCCGGCGCGGCGCCCAGCCGCTCCTCCCACGCGGCGTTCGCCGCGGTCACGGGGGAGACGACGTCGGCCACCGCGTACGTCAGGCGCGCCAGCCCGCGCGCCAGGCGCGTCGCGGTGAACCGCTGCGCCGGGCCGTCGGAGGAGCGGGCCGCCGCCAGGTACGCCTCGCGCACGTACACGCCGTGCTCGGACAGCAGCACCGGACGGCCCGTCAGCGCCTTGTCGACGACGGCGGGCAGCACCGCCCACCCGGCCGCCGTCACCAGCGACACGTCGGCGTCGGGCACGGCCTCCGCGGCGGTGCGGGCCAGCCACGACGTCGTCGCGTACAGCTCCAGGGCGTGCCGCACGTCCAGCGGCGGCACCTCGCCGGCGTCCGGGTGGCGCTCGGCGGCCAGCTCCTCCAGCGCCGCCAGGAACGCCGTCCACGTCGCCGCGGCGCGGAACGTCGGCACCACCCGCTCGGGGTGCTGCCGGCACCAGACGAGGGCCGGGACGACGTCGAGGGGGTCGACGTCCCAGCCGAGCAGGCCGCGCAGCAGTTCCGCGGCCAGCTGCGGGCGCCGGGCCCGCCGGCGCGCGCGGGGGGCCCTGGGAGCGCCGGGAGCGCGGCGCGGCGCGCGCGGGCCCCACAGCTGCAGGTGGGCGCCGATCCGCGCGTTCGGCGGCAGCCGGAACACCGCCTCCTCCAGCTCGGGGGAGGTGACGGCGACCAGTTCGAAGTCGAACTCCGGCAGGCCGGTGACGATCTGGTGGCACCACGTGCTGACCCCGCCGACGACGAACGGGTAGGTGCCCTCGGTCAGCAGCGCCACCCGCGGCCGCGACGCCCCCGCGCTCACGCCCGCCTCACCGGGAGGCGGTGTCGAGGCGGCGCACCGGGACGGTGCCCGCGCCGCGGCCGTCGCCGACCCGGCCCGGGGACCGGCGGTCCACCACGCGCCGGTCCAGCTCGGCGAGCGGGACGCCCTCGGTCAGCTGCCGCTGCATCTGCCCGGCCGCCACCACCAGGGAGTCCAGGACGTCCAGGACGGCGCGCCGGGCGGTCTCGGCCTGGGCGAGCGCGTGCACGGCCTCGTCGGCGGCCTCGTCGGCGGCCTCGTGCTGCGCCGACGCCCGCTCCGCGGCCTCCCCGCCCGCTGCGGCGTGACGGGCGATCTGGCGCTGCACGTGGTGCAGGCCGGCCGGCCGCTGCTGCTCCAGCCGCAACCGCAGGTTCTCCTGCGTGAGGCGGGCGACCTCCTCCCGCAGACCCTCCAGCTCCTCCGCGGAACCGCCGGAACGCTGCCACCACCGACCGGACACCCAGCACCTCCGTGTCGACCGCGCACTCCGCGCGGAACCCTCGGCGGTCACCCGCCGCGCCGCGGACCCCCCGTCCGCGCCACGTCGACGTTACGTGCGGTGACGAGCAGTTCCCAGCGTCCCGGGGCGGCGTCACACCGATGCACCGCCCCGGTTGCGCTCGGCGGGTGAACCGGTGCGCTGGGTGAGGGACGTTGCGGCGCACCGCGTCCGGACCGGTGAGGGACACGGCGCCGACCGCCACCGCCGTGCCCGGGGACACCGCCGCGGACCCGGTCGTGGCGACCGAGTGCAACCGTTGCGCCGAACGGGGGTGCCGCGAGCGGGCGCAGGGGTGACGGGCTGTGAGGAAACCTACTGTCGGCGACGTCCCCGGCCCGTCCCGACCGCCGGTGCCCGTCCCGAGGAGGAAACCCGTGCAACCCGACACCCGCCCCGCGCGCCGCCGCCGCCGCGCCCGGGCGACCGGCGCGGCCGCGCTCGTCGCGGCCGGCCTGCTCGGCCCCCAGCTGACCGCCCTGCCCGCGCACGCCGCCGGCACCCGCGTCGCGCTGCGGGTCCTCGTCGTCACCACGGGCGACCCGTCGACCCAGGCGATCGCCGACACCCTGAGCCGCGAGGGCGTGCCGTTCACCCTCGTCGACGCGAACGCCACGGACCGCCCCGCCATCGACGACGCGTTCCTGCGCGACGCCGCCACCGGCACCGCGAGGTTCCAGGCCGTCGTCCTGCCCAACGCCGCGCCCGCCGGCGTGAGCGCCACCGAGCTCGACGCCCTGGCCGCCTACGAGAAGGCCCACGGCGTCCGCCAGGTCAACGCCTACGTCTACCCCGGCACCGGCACCGGCGGGACCGCCGTCTACGCCGGCGTCCTCGACGGCGCCGCCGCCCGCGTCACCGACGCCGCGCGCGCCGACGGGTTCTCCGCCCTGTCCGGGCCGCTGACCGTGGAGGACGTCGACCCGGCCGTCACCGAGACCTACGGCTACCTCGCCGACCTGAGCGGCGCGAGCGCCGGCCAGGAGGTCACCCCGATCGTCACCGCCACGAAGGGTTCCACCTCCGGCGCGCTGGCGTGGGAACTGGCCGAGGGCGGGCGCGAGCAGCTCATGGTCGCCGCCGCCTACAACCCCTCCATGCAGTGGTACTCCACGATCTCGCACGGGATCGTCTCCTGGATGACGCGCGGCATCCACCTCGGCCACCAGCGCGCCTACCTCGACGTCCAGGTCGACGACGTCTTCCTCGCCGACAGCCGCTGGAGCGTCGCCGGCAACTGCACCCCGGGCGACGACTGCGTCGACCCGTCGACCACCACCACCGACATCCGCATGACGGCCGCGGACGTCGACCGCCTGGTGCGCTGGCAGCGCGAGACCGGCCTGCAGCTGACGATGGTCTACAACGGTTTCGGCAGCGAGCAGGCCGGGGGCGACGCCGACCCGCTGACCACCGCGCTCCTCGCCGCCAAGGACGAGTTCCCCTGGGTGAACCACACGTGGTCGCACCCCTACCTGGGCTGCCTGCAGATCGCGCCCACCGTCAGCGGCCAGACCTGGACGTGCGCCACCTCGCCCACCCAGGAACCCCGCCAGGACGCCGAGATCGTCGGGCAGGAGAGCGGCGGGACGTACTGGGCGTCGGAGGACTTCATCGTCGACCAGCTGCAGCGCAACCTCGACTGGGGCCGCGCCAAGGGCCTGCCCGTCGACGGTTCCGAGCTCGTCACCGGTGAGCACTCCGGCCTGCGCACCGCGCCGCAGCAGCCGCAGGACAACCCGTTCCTCGCCGCCGCGCTGGCCCGCGTCGGCGTCACGAGCATCGCCTCCGACGCCTCCCGCGAGGCGCAGCAGCGCGCCGTCGGCACCGCCACCACCGTGCCGCGGTACCCGATGAACGTCTACTACAACGCCGGCACGTACCAGGACCAGATCGACGAGTACAACTGGTACTACACCTCCCGCGCCGACGGCGGTTCCGGGATCTGCGAGGACAACCCTCTCACCACCACCTGCATCGCGCCGCTCGACGCGTCCACGCCCGCCGCGGCGAAGGCCAGCTTCGAGAACTACCTGGCGCCGCTGGAGGTCCGCAACGCCCTGCGCCGCGTCCTGACCAACGACCCGCGCTCCTTCTACGCGCACCAGTCGAACCTCGCCGAGGACGGCCTGCTGTACCCGGTCGTGCAGGGCATCGCCGAGCAGTACCGCGCCAGCCACACCGCCGACGCGCCGCTCGTGCGGCTGTCCCTGACCGGCCAGCGCGACACCCTCGCCCGCCAGAGCGCCTGGGCCGCCGTCCAGCAGGGCGTCACCGCCTACCTCGACGACGACGGCGTCCACGTCAGCGGCCCCGCCGGCACGCAGGTCCCGCTGACCGTGCCCGGCAGTGCCACCTCGTCCGTCGCCCTCGAGAACTACGGCGGCCAGCGCTCGGGCTGGTTCAGCGCCCCCGCCACCGACACCGTCGTCGCCGTGCCCGCCACCGCCCGCGGCGGCTACGTCGGCACTCCGGTGACGCCCGTGCCGACGGAGACGCCGACGGCCACGCCGACGGCCACGCCGACGGTCACGCCGACCGAGACGCCGACCGCCACGCCGACGGTCACGCCCACTGCGACGCCGACGGCCACGCCGACGGTGACGCCGACCGTGACGCCGACGGTCACGCCGACGGTCACGCCGACGGTCACGCCGACCGTGACGCCGACGGTGACGCCGACGGTGACGCCGACGGTGACGCCCACCGCGACGCCCACGGCCCCGGCCCTGCCGGGCGCCCCGGTCGTCACCGGTGCCCGGGGCGGTGACCGCTTCGCCACCGTCACCTGGGACGCGCCGGCGCAGCCCGGCACGGCGGCGATCACCGGGTACCGCGTGCGCCGCTACGACGCCGGCACCACGACGCTGCAGGCCACCACGACCGTCGCGGCCACGGCCCGCAGCCTGACCGCGACGGGCCTGACCAACGGGCGCTCGTACAGCTTCGACGTCACGGCCCTCACCGCCGCCGGCGCCGGCGCCGTCTCGGCGCGCTCCGCGGTGGTCACCGCGGCGACCGCGCCGAGCGCCCCCGCCATCGGGTTCGCCTCCTCCGGCAGCCTCGGGGGTGCCGTCACCGCGACGGCCCGCTGGTCGGCGCCCACCAGCACGGGCGGCTCGCCCGTCACCGGCTACCGGGTCACCGCGCACCGCGTCGACCTGCTCGGCCGCGTCCTGGAGACCGTCGTGCACCCGGCGCTCGTGCCGGCGACCGCGCGCTCCCTGGACGTCCCGCTGCCGCGCACCGGCACCTACCGGTTCTCCGTCCAGGCGGTCAACGCGGCGGGCACGTCGCCGGCCTCCGCCCGCTCGAACCTGGTGATCGGCCAGTGACCGGGCTGCGCCGCAGCACCGCCGCCGTCGTCGTGGCCCTGGCCGCGGCGACGACGGCGGCCTGCAGCGCCGGCTCGCCCGCCGGGCCGGCCACCGCTGACACCACCGCCGCGGCGACCGCCCCGGTCACCACGGCCCCGGCGGGTGCTCCCGGTGCCGCGGCGACGGTCCCCGCCCCGGCGGCGGCGACCGCTGCCGCCCCGGCGGACCCGGCGACGACCGCGGCCCCCGGGTCGCCCGCCGGCGGTGATGCCCCGGCCGCGCCGGCGCCCCCCGCGGCGGACGCGGCGGCGGACGTCGTGCCCGCCGCGGCCACCGCACCGCTGGACACCACGGCCGACCTGGACACGGCCGTGCGCTGGCGCTCGGACGCGGTGCTGGCCGGCGACGCCGCCACGGCCCTCGCGCTCGTGTCGGCGCGCTGCGCGCCCCTCGTGGACGCCGACGACGTGCGGACCCGCGCCGCCGAGGTCGGCGGTGTCTCGCAGGTCGTCGCCCTCGACGCCCGCGTCGACGGCGCCAGCGCCCGCGTCGACTACGGCTACGCCGTCCCCGGCCACGACGTGGCGGGGGAGCGGTGGACGCTGGAGTCCGGCCAGTGGCGTTGGGACGCCTGCTGACGCCACCCGCTCCCACCCGCCACCCCGCCGTGATCTCGCTGGGACTCCCAGCGAGATCACGACGGGGTGGTGGCGCGCTGGGGAGCTGACCCCACCCGCTCACCCCCCGTGGGGGGGGGGGGGGGGGGGGGGGCGGGGGGGGCCGCCCCGGCCGCGACCCCGTCGGGGCGGCCGCGCGCCCCCCCCCCCCCCCCCCCCCCCCCCCCCCCCCCCCCCCCCCCCCCCCCCCCCCCCCCCCCCCCCCCCCCCCCCCGGGAGGGGGCGGGGGTCAGCGGGAGGGGCGGGCGAAGGGGGTGGCGTCCAGGCCGTCGACGAGCTCGCGCAGGGAGTCCAGGACGACGACGGCGCCCGCACCGGTCAGCTCCTCCTCGGCGTACCCGCCGGTGCGCACCGCCACCGACGTCATGTCCGCGTTGCGCGCGGCCTCGCAGTCCCAGCGCGAGTCCCCGAGCACGACGCCCGCCGAACCGCCGACGCTGCGCAGGGCGTTGCGCAGCAGGTCGGGGGCCGGCTTGGTCGCCTCGGCGTCCTGCGAGGACGTCCACCCGTGGCACAGCTCGCGCGCGTCGAGCAGGTCGAGGAACGCCTCGACGTGCTGCGGCTTGCCGGAGGAGGCCAGCACCACCGTCCAGTCGCGGCGGCGCAGCTCCTGCAGCAGGTCGCGCGCGCCGTCGAAGGGCCGCACCTCCGGCAGCAGCGGGTCGAACTCCTCCGTCCACGCCTCGCGGGCCTCGTCGCCGTGCTCGCGCTCGAAGTCCTCGCCGGCGACGGCGGGCACGAGCTGGTCGCCGCCCATGCCGACGGCGCGGTGGATGCGCCACACGGGCAGCGTCACGTCCCAGCGGCGGAACGCCCGGAACCAGGCCAGGGCGTGGTGGTAGTTGGTGTCGACGAGCGTGCCGTCGACGTCCAGGACCGCGGTGTCGGCCACGGGTCTCCTCCAGGGGTTTCGGGGTGGTCACGCCGCGACGTCGACGCAGAACAGCCGTCGGGGGTCCTGCAGCAGGGCGGGGGGCCGCACGTCGGCGCGCTCGGCGCGCCCGCTCCAGCGCACGCGCCGCCGGTGCCGCACGGCCACCCCCTTGCGCCCGTCGAACTCGTACCCGCCCAGCACCTCGCCGAGCAGGACGGCCTCCTCGCGCTCGACGGGCAGGCCCACCTCGTCGCCGGGCGCGAGCTCGTGCACGAAGGTCTCCAGCACGCGCAGGTCCTTGCCGGGGCGCTTGCCCGGGCTGACCTCCTTGAGCAGGGCGCGCAGCGACTGCCCCTCCTCGCGCACGCGCACGTCGACGTCCACGCCGGACTCGGTGCCGAGGCCGACGACCCCGTCGGTGAGGAACTCCGCGAGCGCCTCGGGCGAGGACGGGCGCACGATCCACACCAGCCGCCCGGCACCGCGCGCGGGCGGTTCCAGCGACGGCGGGTCCGGCCACACGTAGGGCAGGTCGTCGGGGTCGTCGTCGCCGAACACCGGCCGGTAGAAGCCGGGGTCCTTGCGCAGCAGGGCGGAGCGGTGGCTGCGGTGCAGCGCCTCGTCGCCCAGCCAGTACGGCAGCAGGCCGTCGGCGGCCAGCTCGTCCTGGGTGCGCCCGGCCACCTCGGGGGCGAACTCGGCGATGAGCCGGCGCGTGGAGTCGGCCCGCCCGGGCCGCGTCCACGCGTCCACGCACGCCAGCCCGTACGCGACGAGGGCGGGCGTGCAGCCGCGCCACATGCGCACCGCGGGGTGGTTGACCCAGCCGTAGTCGGGCAGTTCGAGGGCGCGCAGCACCTGCAGCGTCTCGACGCGCTGCTTGCCCAGGCGGGGCGCGTCGAGGACGGCGGCCGAACGCGCGAAGTCCGCGTACGGCAGGAAGGTCTGCACGTCCTCCACCCTGTCGCGGGCGCCCCCGGCCCGCGACCCGGCCCGCGACCCGGCCCGCCGCGGGGGGCCGGGCCGGGGCCGGGCCGGGACCCGAGCGGGGGCCCGAGCCGTCAGTACCCGGCGTCGACGTCCACGACGCCGAGCAGGTCCTCGCCCGCGGCGAAGCGGCGCACGTTCTCGGCCACGCGCTCGGCCAGCGCGCCGGCCTGCAGCTGCGGCGGGTTGGCCACGTGCGGGGTGACGAGGGCCCGCTCGTGCGTCCACAGCGGGTGCCCGTCGGGCAGCGGCTCGGGGTCGGTGACGTCGAGGGCGGCACCGGCGATCGTGCCCGCGTCCAGGGCGGCGACGAGGGCGTCGGTGTCGACGAGGGAACCGCGGGCGATGTTGACGACCCACCCCTGCGGCCCGAGGGCGGCGAGCTCGTCGGCACCGACGAGGGCCTGCGTGTCGGCGGTGGCGGGGGCGGCGAGCACGACGTGGTCGGCGCGCTCCCACACCTCGCCGAGGCGGTCGGCGGGCAGGGTCTCCACGGCGCCGTCCACGGGGCGGCCGCGGCGGGTGACGGCCAGGACGCGCGCGCCGAGGCCGTTCAGCGCGGGGATCATCGCCGTGCCGATGCCGCCGGCGCCGACGATCGCGACGGTCGCCCCGGCCAGGCTGGTCTGCGGGCTCCCGACGCCGTCCTCGTCCCACGTGGTGCGCCGGGCCGCGAGCCCGAGCCCGCGCACCCCGGCCAGCAGCAGCGCGACGGCGTGCTCGGCGACCTGCGTGGAGTAGGCGCCGACGGCGGAGGTCCACGTGCGGCCGCCGTCGACGAGACCGGAGGACAGCCAGCTCTCGATGCCCGCCGAGGGCAGCTGCACCCAGCGCACGCCGTCCGGCAGCGAGGCGGGGAACGTGCCGGCGCCCGCCCCCCACACGACGGCCTCGGCCTCCTCGAGGCCCACGAGCCGGCCGCCGCCGCGGCGCACCGCGTCGGCGAGGTGGTCGGGCTGGTCGGGTCCGAGGTGCACGGCGACGTCGGCCATCGGGGCGGTTCCTCTCCGCTGCGGCGGGCGCGCCGGTCGGCGGCGCCCGGTCGCCCCACCCTCCCAGAGCCGGTCGGCGGCGCACCCCGGTGGGCCGGACGGGTGCGACCGCGCCCGGCGCGACACTCCCCGTCTCCAGCCCGGTGCGGCGCGTGTCGAGACTGGGCGCATGAGCCTGCTGTCCGGTGCCCGGCCCCCGCACCGGCCCTCCGCGCCGTCGTCGGCGGCGCCCGCCCCGGCCGCCGCGCGCCGGGGACCGCTGCGCTGGCTGCCGCGCGGTCACGCCCTGCCCGAGCGGGAGTGGCGCCGGCGGCACCGCTGGGTGTGCGCCGTGCTGCTCGTGCACGTGGTCGCCGTCCCCCTGTACGCGCTGCTGTGGCGGATGCCGGTGCTGGACTCCCTGGCGTTCGGCGCGGTGCTGGCCCTCCTGCTGGGCGTCGCGCAGCTGGACGAGCTGCGACGGCACGCCGCCGGCGACGAGGACCTGGCGCCGCGGCTGCCGAACCGGGTGCGCTCGTGCGCCTCCAGCCTGGGCCTGGTGGTGGCCTCCGGGTTCGTCGTGCAGATCTCCCAGGGGTGGACGGAGGCGCACTTCCACTTCTTCGTCATGGTGCCCGTCGTCGCCCTGTACGAGGCGTGGGCGCCGTTCACGGTCGCCGTGGGGTACGTGCTGTTCCAGCACGGCATCGTCGGTGCGGTCTTCCCGCGGGTGGTGTTCCACAACGCCCTCGCGCACGAGCACCCCTGGTGGTTCGCCGGTGTGCACGCCGTCCTGTTCGCCGCCGCCTGCGCGGGCGCGCTGACGACGTGGCGGCTGGCGGAGGCGTCGCGGCTGCGCCAGGAGGGGTTGCTGGCGCAGATGCAGCACCGCGCCACGCACGACACCCTCACCGGCCTGCCCAACCGGGCGGCGCTGCGCGCCCGGCTGGAGGAGGCGCTGGGCGCCGACCCGCACGCCGAGGTGTCGGTGCTGATGATCGACCTCGACCGGTTCAAGGAGGTCAACGACACCCTCGGGCACGCCTGCGGCGACGACCTGCTGCGGCAGGTGGCGGCGCGCCTGGCCGGAGTGATCCGCGGCCACGACCTGCTGACCCGGCTGGGCGGGGACGAGTTCGCCGTGGTGCTGCCCGGCAGCGGCGGCGCCGACGCCCACCGGGTCGCCGAACGGCTGCGGCACGCCCTGACCGGCGACCTGCAGGTCGCCGGCACCTCGGTCGACGTGGACGCCAGCGTGGGCGTCGCCACCCGCCGCTGCGCGCCCGCCGCCGACCGCGGGGACGTGGCGGAGGAGATCGAGAACCTGCTGCGGCGCGCGGACATCGCCATGTACACCGCCAAGGAGCGCGGTGCGGGCGTGGCCGTGTACGACCCCGCCGACGACGAGCACTCCTCGCAGCGGCTGTCCACCCTCGCCGACCTGCGCACGGCGCTGCAGGTCGACGACCAGCTGTTCCTGCACTACCAGACGAAGGTCGACGCGGGCAGCGGCGCGGTGCACGGCGTGGAGGCGCTGGTGCGCTGGGACCACCCGCACCGCGGGCTGCTCGCGCCGTTCGCGTTCGTGCCCGTCGCCGAGAGCACGGCGCTGGCCGAACCGCTGACGTGGAAGGTGCTGTCGCTGGCGCTGCGGCAGGTGTCGGCGTGGAACGCGCTGGGCCACGAGGTCCAGGTGGCGGTGAACGTCCCGCCGCGCTGCGTGCAGCGGCGGGGTTTCGTGGAGACGGTGCTGGACCACCTGGCCGCGGCCGGGGTCCCCTCCCGCCAGCTGCGGCTGGAGATCACCGAGGGGACGCTGCTGACGGACCCGGCCGGCACCGCGGAGGTCCTGGGCCGGTTGCGGCAGGCGGGCGTGAGCATCTCCGTCGACGACTTCGGCACGGGGTTCTCGTCGCTGTCGTACCTGCGCTCGCTGCCCATCGACGAGCTGAAGATCGACAAGAGCTTCGTCATGGGGCTGGACTCCCCCGACCCGCTGGCCCGCACCGCGGACGAGGTGCTGGTCCGCTCGATCGTCGACCTCGCGCACGGGCTGTCGCTGCAGGTGGTCGCCGAGGGCATCGAGAACGCCGACGTGCACCGCACGGTGCTGGACGCCGGCTGCGACCTGGCGCAGGGGTACCACTTCTCGCGCCCGGCCTCGGCGGAGGACGTCACCGCGCTGCTGCGGGGGCGCTCGCGGGCCGCCCTGCCGGACTGACCCGCGCCCGCCTCCTCCTCTTGCCGTGGTCTCGCAGGGTTTCCCAGCGAGATCACGGCAGCAGGAGGGTTCGAGGACGTCCGTGCGGGCCTGGTCCCGGAGCCCGGGGTCGAGCGCGCAGGCGCGGCGGTCAGCCGGAGCCGGTGCCCCGCGCGCGGGTGCGGCTGGCGGGTGGGACGGGGACGGCGCGGGGCAGGCGCATCCCCACGCCCCGGGCGCGCCGCCGCGCCGCGGCGGCCTCCCGCTCGCGGATCAGGATCGCCCTCCGCAACGCCCTCGAGGGGACGCCCTCACCGCCGGCCACCGTGCTGCTCCTCGTCCGTGCTGCGCTCGCGTCCCGGCGCGTGCGGGGACTGGGAGGGACACCGTGCCAGCCGCGCGGCGCGTCGGCGCGCTGGAGAGCCCCCGTCGTCCGATCGGTCCCCGTTCCGCGACGCACAGCGCTGAACCGTTCACGCTCCGCCTCGAACCCACCGTGATCTTGCTGGGAACCCCAGCAAGATCACGGCGGGAGGGGATCAGCCGCGGCCGAGGAGCTTGTCGACCAGGCGGGCGAAGAAGCCCTTGCGCGGCTCCTCCGGCGCGGGCTCCGCGGCGGGCGCGGGCACCGGAGGGGCGACGGGCGCCGGAGCGGGAGCCGCGACGGGCGCCGGGGCGGGCGCCGGAGCAGCGGCGGGGGCGGCGACCGGAGCGGGGGCGGCGACCGGAGCGGGGGCGGGCGGCTCGGCGTGGGCGCCGCGGCCGGGCGCGTCGAGCGTCCCGCGCAGCTGCGCCTCCGGCGTGTAGCCGCCCTCGCCGAGGATCGACGCCGCGAACTGCAGCGCCGAGGCCTGCACGGGCGCGACGGTCCGCGCGCCGCGGGGGGCCGACGGGTCGTGGACGCCGTCGAGGTCGCCGTCGCGCGTGCTCATGTCTCTCCCACGGTCTCCGGTGGCCCGCTCCGTCCAGGACCACGTCGTCCTCCCCCTGTCGGCCGTCGGCGGCCGCGGCTGCAGCCCCGGCGCCCGTCCGGTGCGCGACGACCACCCGGACGGGCGCACTGGCAGGCTGCGGCGGGACCGCGGGAGGGGGTGCGCGTGCAGGTGGACTGGGCGCTGGTCGCGGCCGGCGCCGGCACGTCGGCGAACCGGGCGCGCGCCGCGGCCGCGCACCTGCCGCCGGACGTGCGCGCGGTGGCCGGGGCGCCGCGCGCGGTCCTGGTCGAGGGGGCGACGGACCGGGCGGTGCTCGGCGTCCTCCTGCAGCGCACCGGCTCCGGCGTCCCGGTGGTCGCGGCCGGCGGCAAGCAGCCGCTGCGCCTGGCGCACGCGCTGCTGCGCGCGGCCGGCACCGCCTGCCACGTCGTCGTCGACGGCGACGCGCGGGGCTGGACGCGGGCGGGCAACCGCTCGCGCGCGCGGGCGGTGCACCGGCGGCAGACGGCGGCGGTGCTGGCGTGGCTGCCGGGGGCGGCGGGCCTGGCGCCGGGCGCCCCGACGACGACGACCGCGACGTGCACGGTGTGGCACGACGACCTGGAGGGCGAGCTGGAGGAGTGGCCGTCGTTCACGGCGGCGCTGCTGGCCGCCGGCGGCGAGCCGCGCTGCAAGGACGCCGCCCGCTACGCCGCGGCCGCCGCGGCCGCGGCGCCGCAGGACCTGCCCGCGGGGCTGCGCGCCCTGCTCGCCGCCGTCACCGCGCCGCCCGCGGACGGTCCCGGCCCGGCCGGCTGACCGGCGCGCTCGGGCGGGACGACGGCCGGCCGCTGCAGCCGCGCCCCGTCCTGCCGATGGGGGGAGGTGCTCGCACCCGACGCCGGCGAGCTGCGGCCCGGCGACTTCGTCAAGGTCCGCGGCACCGGGCACCCCGCGCACACGGGCGGCCGGGCCGTGGTCGTCGGCGTGCACCGCGACGCCCGTCCCCCGCACCGCGTGCGCTCGGTGGACGTGCGCTACTCCGCGCGCGGGAAGCTGCTGAGCCTGGACCTGGCCGGGGAGGGCGAGCTGGCCCGCTGGGAGTCGGCGTGGGCGCCCGTCGCACCCGCGGACCCGCCGGCGCCACCGCCGGTCCCGCTCGCGGTGGCGGACGTGTCCGCGGACGTGCCGCGCGGGCGCGTCCTGCTGGTGGGGGCGGCGGCGCTGGCGGTGCTGGCGGTGCTGGTCAGCGGCCTGGTCGCGCACGAGCGCCGGGCCGAGCGGGCCGCCGGCGCCGACGCGGTGGTCACCGTGGTCACCGGCTCGCGCGGCACCGAGGGCGGCACCGGCCCGATCGCCACCCGCGCCCCGGCCGTCGTCGCCCCGTCCCTGCCGCCGCTGAACGCGACGGTGACCGCGTGGTCGGCGACCGCGGACGGGCCGGTGCCCGTGGTGGTCGTGGACGGCGGGGAGCCGGCCGCGGTGCCCGTGGCGGGCGTCGAGGTGCCGGCGGGCTGCCGCGACGGCTACGTGCGCGAGCTGCTGGACCTGCTGCCGACGGGCGGGCGGGTCGCCGCGGACGGCGCGGGCGGGCTGACGACCGCGCGCGGGGTCGACGTGGCCGACGAGCTGGTGCGCCGCGGGGTGGCGGTGCGCGAGGGCGAGGACGCGGGCGACGCGTCGGCGGACGCCTGCGGCTGATCCCGTCGCGTCAGGGCTCGCGGGGGCCGAGCGCCCCGAGCAGGGTGCGGGTGAACAGCGCAGCCCGGGCGCGCACCTCCTCGGGGCCGCCGGGCGCCGGAGCGCCGAGCTCCGGAGAGGTCGCGGGCAGGCCGTGCACCTGCTCCAGCAGGGCCAGGCACACCGCCCGGCACCAGGCGCGGTCAGTGGCGGTGACGGCCCCGGCCCCGCGCAGGCGGTCGAGGAGCTCGTCGAGCCGCCCGATGACCTCCTCGCCAGGCGTGCCGGGCAGGCCGATCGCGAACCGGTGGCCGACCTTGAGCTCGAAGACGCGCTCCGCCAGGCGCCCCAGGGCAGCGCGCGGCTCGTCGGTGAGGGCCTCGGCGTCCTCGAACGCCTGCCGGTAGCGGTCCTCGAGACGGGCGCCGAGCGCCTCCAGGAGGGCGCCGCGGGTGGCGAAGCGGCGGTGGACGGTGGCGCGCGTCAGCCCGGCGGCGTCGGCGATGCGCTCCAGGGGGGCGCCGGGCTCGTCGGCGAGGACGGTCTCGGCGGCCTCGAGGATGCGCGCCGTGTTGCGCTCGGCGTCGGCCCGTAGCCGCTTCGTGCCCGTCACAGCGCCAGCCTAACGAGACAAACGAGACACCACTGTCACGGTTGACAGAAACGCGACAACGGTGTTGCAGTTGATGCTCCACCACTCGATCGAGGAGCAGAGACATGGACCTGCAGCTCACCGGCCGCCGCGTGCTCGTCACCGGCGCCAGCCGCGGCATCGGCCTCGAGGTCGTCCGCGCCTTCAGCGCGGAGGGCGCGCACGTCGTCGCCACGGCGCGTCGCCCCACCCCGGAGCTCGAGGCCACCGGGGCCGCCTTCGTCGCCGCCGACCTCGCCACCGGCGACGGCCCGCGACGGCTCCTGGACGCCGTGCTCGGGCAGGACCCGCGCCTGGACGTCCTGGTCAACAACGCCGGCGGCGGGGACGCGGCCCCGGAGTCCTTCGCCGACCCCGTCGACGGCGACGACGCGGCCTGGGCGGGCGCCCTCGCCCTCAACCTCCTCGCGGCCGTGCGCACGACCCGCGCCGCCCTGCCGGCGCTGCTGGCCGCGCGCGGGGCGGTCGTCAGCGTCAGCTCCGACACCGCGCGCCGCTCGATGGCCGCCCCGCTGCCCTACACCGCCGCGAAGGCCGCGCTCAACGCGTTCTCCCGCGGGCTGGCCGAGAAGGTCGGCCCCGAGGGCGTGCGCGTCAACGTCGTCAGCCCGGGCGGCACCCGCACCCCGCTGCTGGTGGGTCCCGACGGGTTCGGCGCGCAGCTGGCGGGTGCGCTCGGCGTGGCGCAGGACGCCCTGGTGGCGGACCTGCCGCGGCGCAGCGGGATGCTCACCGGCGAGCTCGCCCACCCCGCCGAGATCGCGCGCGCGGTGCTGCTGCTGGCCTCACCGCTCATGCCCAGCGCGCTCGGGCAGAACTGGGGCGTGGACGCGGGGTCGGTCAAGGTGGCCTGAGACCGCGGCGGCCGCCCGGCGGCGCTCGCGCTCCAGGCCGCGGCCGGCGGCCCGGTACCAGCCGGCGAACAGCAGGACGGCCAGCGCCAGCTCGACGACGTCCCCGCCGTAGCGCAGCAGCTGCCCGCCGGCGCGCACGTCGGCGGTGGCGCCGCCCGCCCCGGGCAGGCCGTGGGCGTGGACGGACGTGGCGACGACGGCGTGCCCGGCGGCCACCGCCACGAGCAGGAGCGCGCGGCCGGTGACGCCCGGGCGCCCGGGCACGGGGTCGGGGCCGACGAGGACGGCCGCGAGCAGGTACCCGGCGGCGGCCATGTGGACGTGGACGGCGACGTCCAGCGCGGGGTGCTGGTGGGCGGCGGTGTGCAGGGGGGTCAGGTAGTAGGCGGCCAGGCCGCCGACCTCCAGGACGGCGACGACGGGGGCGCGGGTGACCAGCCGCGCCCACCGGCCGTGCAGCAGCCGCACGAGCGCGGCGCGGGAGGCGCCGGACCCGGTGGGCGTGGTGCGCAGCAGCAGGGTGACGGGGGCGGCGAGCGCCAGCAGCGCCGGTGCGGCCATGACGAGCAGGAGGTGCCCGGCGACGTGGGTGGTGAACGGCCGCGGCGCCTGGGCCGCGCCGGCGGACACGGCGACGCCGACGGCGGCCAGCGCGCTGCCGGCGGTCCAGGCGGCGGTGCGGGCGGCCGGCCACTCGTCGCCGCGCCGGTGCAGCTGCGCGACGGCCAGGCCGTACCCGGCGAGCAGGACGGCCGCGCCGAGGGCGGCGGTGACGGCGGTGACGGTGACGGGGTCCAGCGCGCCGCCCCCAGCGCCGCCGCCGACGAGGGTGGTCACGGGGCCGCCGCCGGGCGCGTGCCCGTGCCCGCTCACCGGTCGGCGCGCCGGGCCCGCAGGAGCAGCAGCGCCCCGACGGCGATCCCTGCGACGGCCGCGCCGTTCCAGGCCAGGTCGTAGGGCAGCGGGTCGACGTCGTAGCGGACCTGGTGGATGCGCAGGAGCTTGTGCTGGACGAGCCCGTCGTACAGCTGGAAGGTGCCCCAGCCGAGCAGGCCGCCGCCGGTGACGCGCCGCACCGACGCGGTGCCCAGGCGGCGCAGGTGCGCGAAGAGGAACAGCCCGGCGACCACGGCGGTCCAGCCGACGGCGTGGAAGAGCCCGTCGGAGAAGATGCCGACCTCGCGGGTGGACAGGTCGTAGAAGTGGTGCCACTGCAGGAGCTGGTGGAAGACGACCTCGTCGATGAACGCGGCCACGCCGATCCCGACGAGGACGCCGGCCAGGACGGAGCGGCGGACGTCGGGGCGCTGCACGACGAGCCGGTCGTCGGCGGTGGTGCGGGACGGTCCGGGGTCGGTCACGGGGTCTCCCTGCTCGGGCCGGTGGGCGCGGCCCGCTGCTGGACCCCGGTGCCGGTCTCGCGCCGGCCGCCCCAGCGCACCGCCGCGCCCGCCGCCCCGCAACCGGGGCGGCGCCCCGGGTGGCCGGTGCGCCCGCGGGCCGGGACGCTGGCCGTCGCCCAGCACCCGCGAGCAGCCCCGGGAGTCACCGTGCCCCAGCCCGCCGTCGTGGTCCTCGACGTCAACGAGACCCTGTCGGACCTGTCACCCCTGGAGGGCGCCTTCAGCGACGTGGGCCTGTCCGCGGCCGACGTGCCGCGGTGGTTCACCGCGGTGCTGCGCGACGGGTTCGCGCTGTCGACGGCGGGTGCCGCGCCGCGCTTCGGCGCGGTCGCCGAGGGGGTGCTGCGGACGCTGCTGCCCGCTCCGGAGGGGCCCGGGCACGAGGAGGCCGTGCACCACGTCCTGGACGCCGTCGCCGCGCTGCCGCCGCACCCGGACGTGGCCGAGGGGGTGCGGGCGCTGCGCGCGGCCGGGCACCGGCTGCTGACGCTGTCGAACGGGCCGGCCTCGACCGCCGAGCGGCTGCTGGCGGAGGCGGGGGTGGGCGAGCTGGTCGAGGCGACGCTGAGCGTGGAGGACGTCGGGCCGTGGAAACCGGCGCCGGCGACGTACCGGTACGCCGCGGAGCGGGCCGGGGTGCCGCCGTCGGAGCTGGTGCTGGTGGCGGTGCACCCGTGGGACACCGACGGCGCGCAGCGGGCGGGGGCCTCGGGGGCGTGGGTGGACCGCGCGGGGCGGCGCTGGCCGGCGCACCTGCGCGCGCCGGACGCGCGGGTGACGGGTCTGCCGGAGCTGCCGGAGGCCCTGGCGGCGCTGCGCGGGCACCGGGGCTGAGGGCCCTCAGCCGCCCGCGGCGTCGACGGTGAACCAGGTGGTCTTGCCGCCGGTGGCGCCCTCGAGACCCGCGGCGGTCAGCGGTGGGGACGGGTGGCAGGTGCCGGGGGCGGCGTGCGGGGTGACGCCCCAGGCGCGCGCGAGGGCGTCGACGAGGTGCAGGCCGCGGCCGTCGGTGGCGTCGGCGGGGGCGGGCCGGGTGCGGGGGCGGCCGGCGCCGCTGTCGGCGACGGTGACGAGCACCTGGTGCGGGTCCGGCGGGGCGAGCGCGGCCGGGGCCCCGTCGGTGATGGAGACGACGATCCGTCCGCTGCCGTGGCGCAGGGCGTTGCCGACGAGCTCGCTGGTGAGCAGCTCGGTGGTGTCGGTGACGTCGCCGCGGAAGCCGTGCGCGGTGCACCAGGCGGTGACGAAGTGCCGGGCGGCCGCGGCGACGGACGGGTGGGCGTGCAGGAGCAGGTGGTCCACGGTTCCTCGAGGTGCGGCGCGGTCTCGACCGGCGTCGGGGATGATCGGTGTCCCCGTACAACACCACAGCGTCATCACATCTCACAACCAGTGACCGCGACTGTGATCGGACGGAGACCTCCGCCTGGCAGCCCCGGCGCCGCGCCCGCAGGATGGCGGCCGTGACCCGTGACCTGGACGTCGTCGTCTTCGGGGCCTCCGGGTTCGTGGGCCGGCTGGTCGCCGCCCACCTGGCCCGGCACGCCCCGCCCGGCACCCGCGTCGGGCTGGCCGGGCGCTCGCCCGAGCGCGTGCGCCGCGTCCACGGCGACCTCGGCCCCGCCGCGGCCGGCTGGCCGGTGCTGACCGCCGACGCCGACGACGAGGCGTCCCTGGCGGCGCTCGCCGGGCGCGCGCGAGTGGTCGTCTCGACCGTCGGCCCGTACCTGCGGCACGGGCTGCCGCTGGTGCGCACCTGCGCGCGCGCGGGCACCCACTACGCCGACCTGACCGGCGAGGTCCTCTTCGCCCGCCGCAGCGCCGAGGTCGCCCACGCCGACGCGGTCGCCTCCGGCGCGCGGATCGTCCACTCGTGCGGGTTCGACTCGGTGCCCAGCGACCTGGCGGTGCTGCTGGCCGCGCGGCGCGCCCGCGAGGACGGCGCCGGCCCGCTGCGCGAGGCGGTGCTGCACCTGGTCTCCGCGCGCGGCGGCGTCAGCGGCGGCACGGTCGACTCGCTGCGCCTGCAGCTGGACACCGCCCGCCGCGACCCGGCCGCGCGCCGGCTGCTGGCCGACCTGTACGCCCTCAGCCCCGACCGCGCGGCCGAACCCGACCTCGGCCCGCAGCCGGACGTCTTCCGCCCGCGGCCCGGCCCGGAGCGCGGCGAGTGGAGCGCCCCGTTCGTCATGGCCCCGCACAACACGCGCGTGGTGCGGCGCAGCAACGCGCTGCTCGGCCACGGCCCGCGGCTGCGCTACGCCGAGGACGTCGTGTTCCGCGGCCCGGCGGCGCCCGCGGCCGCGTGGGCGCTGACGGGCGCGCTGGGGGCGCTGACGGGGTTGCTGCGGGTGCGCCCGCTGCGCCCCGCGCTGGACCGGCTGCTGCCCGCGCCCGGTTCCGGCCCGGACGAGCGCACCCGCGAGGGCGGGCGGTTCCGGGTGCGGCTGGACGCGGTGACGGAGTCCGGGCGCCGCTACCGGGTCGTCGTGGCCGCGCAGGGCGACCCCGGGTACGCGGCGACGTCGGTGATGCTCGGCGAGAGCGCGCTGGCCCTGGCGCTGGACGGCGACCGGCTGCCGCCGGCGGCGGGTGTGCTGACCCCCGCCGCCGGGATCGGTGAGCGGCTCGTGGAGCGGCTGCGGGACAACGGGTTCACGCTCGAGGTCGAACCCGTCGGCTGAACCCCGGGGGTGTTCCCGACCTGCGGCCGGGCCGGGTCCGGGCGAGGATGGGACCTCGACGACCCCCGAGGAGGACCCCGTGGTGGCCCGAGCGACCGTCGCCGAGACCGTCGGAGTCGTGGCAGGGATCGTCGTCCCGCTGGTGGCGCGGGGCCTGATCGTCCGGCGTCCCCGGGTGACGGCCCTGCAGCAGCGCCTGGACGTCGACGCCCGCGCCGTCAAGCGCCTGCAGCGGCTGCGCCGCCGGTACGGGCCCGGGCCGCTGCGCCTGCGGATCCCCGGCCGCTCGCTGGCCGTGGTGCTCGACGCCCGCGACGCGCGCCGCGTGCTGGAGGAGAGCCCCGTGCCGTTCTCCCCCGCCACGCGGGAGAAGACCGCTGCGCTGCGGCACTTCCAGCCGCACGCCGTCCTCATCACCGATCCGCCGGAACGCCCCGGTCGGCGCGCGCTGAACGAGCGGGTGCTCGAACCCGGCCGCTGCCACCACCTGGGCGAGCACTTCGCGCGCGTGGCCGGCGAGGAGGTCGACGCCCTGCTCGCGGACGCCGGCGAGGGCGCGGTGGTCGGGTACGACGAACTCGTCCCGGCCTACTGGCGCACGGTGCGCCGGGTCGTCCTGGGCGACGGCGCCCGCGACGACACGCTCGTCACGGACCTGCTGAAGTCGCTGCGCCAGGACGCGAACTGGGCGTACCTCAAGCCCCGCCGCGACCGGGTGCGCGCCCGGTTCGACGCCGAACTGGCCCGCCACCTGGCGCGGGCCGAACCGCGCAGCCTGGCGACGCTGCTGCCCTCGGACGAGGTGGCGCGCGGGCAGGTGCCGCACTGGCTGTTCGCCTTCGACGCCGCCGCGATCGCGCTCGTGCGCGCCACCGCGCTGCTGGCCGCCCACCCCGCCGAACTGGCTGCGGTGCAGCGGGAGGCGGACGGCGGCGAGCGCGAGGACGGCGTCCCGCAGCACGCCCGCGCCGCCGTGCTGGAGGCCTTGCGGCTGTGGCCGACGACCCCCGCGGTGCTGCGCGAGGCGAGCGAGCAGACCCGCTGGGCCACCGGGACGCTGCCGGCCGGGACGAGCTTCTTCACGTACGCGCCGTTCCTGCACCGCGACGACGAGCGGCTGGCCTCGGCGAACTCCTACGACCCGTCGCTGTGGTCCGGCAGGCCCGCGGTCGGGAACTGGCCGTTCGTGCCGTTCAGCGCCGGGCCCGCCGGCTGCCCGGGTCGGGAGCTGGTGCTGCTGGTCACGGGCGAGTTCCTGTCCCGCCTCGTGGCCGCCCGCGGCCTGGAACCGGTCGCCGTGGCGGGGGTGCGCGAGGGCGCCGACCTGCCCGGCACGCTGGACCCGTTCGGCCTGCGGGTGCGGCTGACCGCCCCGCGCAGCGCACCGCTCGCCGCGGTCTGACGCCCGCCGCGGCCCGGCGACCACGCGGGAGCGGTGCTGGCGGCGGGGCTGTCGCGGCTGCTGCGCCTGCGCGGGGAGGCGGCCGTCGTCGGCCTGGTGGCCCCGCCCCCCTCACCACTTCCCCTCACCGTGATCTTGCTGGGATTCCCAGCAAGATCATGTTGATCACGGATAGGTGAGGCCTCACCCATCCGTGATCACGGCGGGAAGAAGGGGGTCAGGTGCCCGCGGTGCGCGGGCCGGTGCGTTCGCGCTTGGCCCGGTACATCGCCTCGTCGGCCGCGCGCAGCAGCCCGGTGACGTCGCGGGCGTGCCCGGGAGCGGCGGCCACCCCGATGCTGGCGCCGGTCAGCACGCTCGCGCCGTCCACGTCGTACGGCTCGCCCAGCCGCTCGTGCAGCGCCCGCGCCACCACCAGCGCCTCACCCGCACCGGCGCCGGGCAGCACGAGCGCCAGCTCGTCACCGCCGAGGCGCGCCGGGGTCGCGCCGGGCGGGGCGGTGACGAGGACGCCGGCGTGGCTCAGGGGCTCCTCGAGGGCCCGGCCCGCGGTCGACCCGGCGGCGGCCGCCGGGACCCCGGAGGTCAGCACCACCGCGCCGCAGTCGGGCCCGGCGGTGACCGCGAGGTGGACGACCACCGCGTCCAGCAGCGGCTGCAGCGGCTCGGGGCGGGTCTCGGCGATCCGCGTCAGGGCGCGCAGGAGCCCGGCGCCGGCGTCGTGGCCGCGCACCGGCCCGCCCACCGCGACCGTGGCCCGCACCCGTGGTGCGTCGACCGGACCGGTCCCGTCCTGGAGAGGACCGGTCAGCACCGCGCCACGGGGGCGGTGCGCGGCCCGGTGCGCTCGCGCTTGGCCCGGTACATCGCCTCGTCGGCCGCGCGCAGCAGGTCCGGGACGCCACCGGCGTCGGCGGGGGCGGCGGCCACCCCGATGCTGGCGCCGGTGCGCACGGTCGCGCCGTCCACGTCGTACGGCTCCAGCAGCCGCTCGTGCAGCCGGCGGGCGAGCACCACCCCGGCCGCCAGGGTCGCCCCGGGCACGGCGAGCGCCAGCTCGTCCCCGCCCAGCCGGGCCGGGGTCGCCCCGGCGGGCGCGGTGGCGCGCAGGCGGCCGGCGACCTGGCGCAGCAGCTCGTCGCCGGCGGCGTGGCCGAGGGTGTCGTTGACGCGCTTGAACCCGTCCAGGTCCACCAGCAGCAGCGCCACCCCCGCCGGGGCGGTGTCCTCCAGCGCCCGCAGCAGCGCCGTGCGGTTGGGCAGGCCTGTCAGGGGGTCGTGGAAGGCGCGGTGCTCCAGCTCGCGCACGTGGTCGGCCTCGGTGGCGCGCAGCCGGGCCAGCTCGACGATGCCGGGGCCCTGCACGGCCAGGCGCCGCGCCAGCGCGCGGTGGTGCTCGCTCCACGTGCGGGTGCGGGTGACGTCCCCGCAGACCACGGCGCCCAGCAGCCCGTCGTGGGCGAGGAGCGGGACGGAGGCGAAGCAGCGCAGCCCGAGGGTCTGGATGAACCCGCCGGGGCGCAGGGGGACGTCGCGGGCGTCGTCGACGAGGTCCGGCTCGCGGGTGGCCGTCAGCCGGCGCCAGGCCGGGGAGTCCGCGGCGGTGGTGCCCACGACCCGGCGCTCCAGCGCCTCCTGCACGTCGGCCGGCAGGCCCACCCCGAGCACGTGGGTGGCGCGGGTGCCCGCGTCGACGAGGTGGACGGCGCTGCGCTCGGTGGCGAAGACCGCGCTCGTGACCTCGGCGAGGACGCGCGCTGCCGCCTCGACGCCCACGGCGCGCGCCGCCCGCTCGAACAGCTGGGTGCCGGCGGTGGCGGTGCGCTGCGCCCACTGGCGCGCGGTGCGGTCGTCGACGGCGGCGGCGAGGTGGTGCTCGAGCGCGCGCACGGCGCGGGCGTCGAGCAGGCGGGGGGTGCCGCCGTGCCAGCGCAGGCGTCCGACGGGGCGACCGGCGCGGCGCAGGGGGCGCTCGCGGACACCACCGGGCGGCCCGCCGCCCGCGGCGGCGAGGACGACCGCCCGCCCGGCGGGGTCGGCGCCGACGACGTCCACGCGCCGCACCCCGGCGGCGGCGGCCGCGTACCGGGCGACGGCGTCCAGCGCGTGCGGCAGGGGGTCGGGCTCCTCGGCGGCCGTGCGGGCCAGCTCGTCGAGCAGGTCCTCGCGCAGCACGCCCAGGGGGTCGCCCGAAGGCTCGCCGCCCGTCCCGGGGCGTGCGGCCGGCGTCCCCCGCCGGGTCTGCGCAGCTCGCACCCCTGAGAGGTCGGGACGCCGGCGCGGCGACTGGATGGTCCGTCCGGCGGACGCCCGGCCGGGGGTGCGTGCGCGATCGCGACCGTCATCCGCCGACACGCCGTGACGAGGACGCCCCCGGACGGCGTGCCGCGCGATGACGGTCGCGATCCCGTACGCCCGCGGCCGAGCGCGCGGCCACGGCGGCCACACCGGCGACGGCGGCCAGCACGAGGAAACCGCCGGTCAGCGAGGTGGCGGCGGCCACGGCGCCAAGGACGACGGGGCTGACGGCGGACCCGAGGCCCTTGGTGACGGAGTCGGCGGCGGTGACGCTGCCGCGCAGGTCGGGGTGGCGGCCGACGAGCACCGCGGGGCTCAGCGGCATGAGCACCCCGAGCACCACGCCGAGCAGGGCGAGGACCACCAGCAGCGCCGCCGCGGCCCACGCCCCGCTCGCGCCGACGACGAGGCCGAGCACCGCGCAGGCCACGGGCAGCGCGGGGTACGTGCGGGCGAACAGCGTCCCGGCGCCGGTGCGGGCGAGCAGCCGCTGGTTGAGCAGCGACCCGGCGAACACGCCGGCGGGGATCATCACCGACAGCAGGACCCGCTGCCACAGCGGCGGGCTCAGCTCCTCGCTGAGCAGGCTGACGGCGTAGTGGGCCGCCTGGATCGCCCAGCCGACCCCGCCGGCGGCGGCCAGGACGAGCGCCGTGCGGGGCACCCGCAGGGCCGCGCCCGCGTCGGTGAGCACGACCCGCAGGCGGGTGCCGGCCGTGCCGGTGGTCGCGGGGGCGGGCGGCAGCCGGCGGGCGATGGCCGGCGCGAGGAGGAGCACGAGCAGGCCGTAGCCGACGACGGTCCACGACCACAGCCGCGGCTGCCCGAGGCCCGCGGCGGCGGCGCCCACGCCGAGGCCGACGACGGCTCCGACGCTGGTGAACGTCTGCAGGCGGGAGAACCCGCGCTCGCGGGCGGTGCCGTGGCCGCGGTTGGCGTCGGCGACGGCGACGGCCGCGCACAGCAGCAGGGCGCTGTTGGCGAAGCCGGTCAGCACGCGGGCGACGACCAGCCCGGTGAACCCGGGGGCCAGCAGCAGCGAGGCGGACAGGACGACGTTGGCGGCCACGGCGACGGGCAGGACCCGGCGCGCGGGCACGAGGTCGAACAGCGGGCCGAGGACGACGGTGGCGAGCGCCGCAGCCGCCGGGTAGACGCCGACGGTGACGCCGACCTGCCCGGTGCTGAGGCCGAGCTGGTCGCCGAGGACGACGGAGACGGGGGTGAAGCCGAGCTGGGAGACCGGTGACAGCAGGACGAGGAACCCGGGCAGGACCCCCAGCCGCGGCCGTCCGGGGTCGTCCGCGGTCCGGTGGGGCACGTCCCGACCCTACGGAGGTCGCTCCCCCACCGCCCCCCAGCGCTCCGCACCCCCACCGCCCACCTCCGCCGTGATCACGGACGGCTGAACGCTCACCCGTCCGTGATCACGGCGAGGACCCGGCCGCTCCTCCGCCACCCGCGCCCGCCCCCCTCCGCGGTGATCATGGATGTTTGAACGCTCACCCATCCATGATCACCGTGATCTCGCTGGGTTTCCCAGCAAGATCACAGCAGGAAGGAGCGGGGCGGGAGGACCGGGCGAGGGCGGGGCGGGGGTCAGGCGGGGTCGCCCGCGGCGCGGTACCAGGGGCGGGAGACCGTGCGCACGGCGCGGTGGTAGACGACGGCCGCGGCCCGGCAGGCCAGCGCGAGCGCCCCAGCCGGGCCGAAGGCGACGGCGCAGGCCGCCCGCAGGTCGACGAGGAACGCCTCGTCGCAGACCAGCCGGGCGGTGCTGCCGGCCGGGGAGTAGCAGGCGTCGTGCCCCGCGCAGGCGGGCCGGAAGTCGGCGCCGAGGAAGCTGTCGGGCGAGGACGTGCAGTAGTCGGTGGTCGGCACCGCGGGGGCGCCGAGGAACCGGACGCCGGGCGCCGCGGCGGAGCCGGCCGCGGCGGGCACGGGCGTGTCCGGCGCGCCGGGAGCGGCGCGGACCGACATGTCCGAGCCGTCCGGCGCGGTCCAGGTGTAGGTCAGCCCGTCCACCGTGAAGGACACCGCCGCGGGCGGCGGGGCCACGGCTGCGGCGGGCGCCGCGAGGCCCACCCCCGTCAGCGCGCACGCCGCCACCACCGCTGCCGCCACCGGTCCGCTGCGCACCGCGCCCCCTCGCCACGTCTCCCCGGACGCTCGTGACTGTGCCACCGCGGAGCGTGGACGACCCGGTGGCGCGCGGCGCGGCTCCTCAGCCGGCTGCCACGTCGAGGACCCAGGTGACGCCGAAGCGGTCGGTGAGCATCCCGTACAGGGGCGCCCACGCCGACGGCGCGAGCGGCACCACGACCACCGCCCCCTCGCCCAGCGCCTCCCACAGCCGCTGCACCTCGGCGGGGTCGTCCCCGCGCAGGGAGACGAAGAACGGGTCGGTGCCGCGCTCCAGCGGCCGGGCGGGCGGCACGTCGTAGGCCATGACGCGGAACCCGCTGGGGGCGGACACCTGCCCCCACACGACCTGCTCGGCCGGGGCGGCGTCGGAGCCGAGGTCGCCGTAGGTGGCGACGGTCAGCTCCCCCCCGGTGGCCGACCGGTAGAACTCCAGGGCCTCGCGCGCCCGGCCGCGGAAGTTCAGGTGGGTGGTGGTGGCGACGCTCATCGTGGTCCTCCCGTCGTCCGGCGGGACCTCCCCACCGGCACGGCACGACGTTCGCAGCGGTGGCGGTCAGGTCCTGTCCTGCACTCCGCGCCACACTCGGCGAGGTGAGCGCCCCCTCCTCCCGCCTGCTGACGCTGCTGTCGCTGCTGCAGGCGCGCCGCGACTGGCCGGGGGACGCGCTGGCTGACCGGCTGGGCGTCAGCCCCCGCACGGTGCGCCGCGACGTGGACCGGTTGCGGGAGCTGGGCTACCCGGTGCGGGCGGTGATGGGCCCGGCCGGCGGGTACCGCCTGGAGGCGGGCGCGGACCTGCCGCCGCTGCTGTTCGACGACGAGCAGGCCGTGGCGCTGGCGGTGGCGCTGCAGGCGGCGGCGACGGGCGGGTCCGGGGTCGCGGAGGGCGCGGCGCGGGCGCTGACGACGCTGCGGCAGGTGATGCCGGCGCGGCTGCGCGGGCGCCTGGACGCGGTGCGGGTCGAGGCGGTCGCCGCGCCGGGCGCCGGGGACGTGGACCCCGCGGTGCTCGTGGCGGTCTCGACGGCCGTGCGGGCGCGGGAGGTGCTGCGCTTCGACCACGAGCGCCCGGGCGCCCCGGCGGACCCGACAGCGGCGCCGCGGCGGGTGGAACCGCACCGCGTGGTGGCGCGCGCGGGGCGCTGGTACCTGCTGGCGTGGGACCTGGACCGCGACGACTGGCGCACGTTCCGCCTGGACCGGGTGCGCCCGCGGGTGCCGACGGGCCCGCGGTTCGCACCGCGGGAGGTGCCCGGCGGGGACGCGGCGGCGTTCGTGGACGCGCGCCTGCGCGGCAGCACGGGGACCGGCTGGCCGTGCACGGGCCGCGTCCTGCTGGACCTGCCGGCCGCGCGGGTCGCCGCTCTCGTGCCGGACGGGTCGGTGGAACCGGTCGCCGAGCACCGCTGCCGCGTCGTGCTGGGCTCGTGGTCGTGGACGGGGCTGGCGGCGCGGCTGGCGGCGTTCGACGCCGACGTGGTCGTGGAGGACCCGCCGGCGCTGCGCGGAGCGCTGACGCGGGTGGCCCGCCGCCTGGCCGCCGCGGGCGGGGAGGACGGCCTCCCGTAGCGTCGGCGCGAGGACCACCGCGACGACGAGGGGGACGACGATGGCGGCACGGGCGCTGGTGCTCGTGGGACGTGGCCGGTACCAGGACCGCTGGCACGACGACGCGGCGACGGGGTTCCGGGTGGCGCAGGTGCTGGCGGGCAGCGGGCTGGAGGTGGACGTGCGCGGCACGTCGCCGGGCGCGCTGGAGGGCGTGGACGGCGTGGACCTGCTCGCGGTGGTCGCCGGCACGGGCCGCACGGACCCGCAGCACGACGGCGACGACGCGGCGTGGGCGGGTTTCCACGCGCGGCTGGCGCAGCTGGTCGTGGAGGAGGGGACTCCCCTGCTGGCGCTGCACCAGGCCGCGAACACGTTCCGCGACGCGCCCGGCTGGGTGCCGCTCGTGGGCGGTCAGTGGATCGACGGCCTCTCGATGCACCCGCCGATCGGCCAGGCGGTGTTCGAGCCCGTCCCGGGCGAGGACCACCCGGTCCTGGACGGGCCGGTCACGGCGTTCGACGAGCGGTACTGCCTGCTGCAGCTGGAACCGGGCGCGCAGGTGCTGATGACGACGCGGCACGAGGACGTCGACCACCCGGTGGTGTGGGTGTCCGGCGGGCCGGGCCGGGTGCTCTACGACGCGCTGGGCCACGACCCGCGCTCGTACGACAGCCCGTCGCGGCGGGAACTGCTGCGCCGCGAGGCGGACTGGCTGCGGGGTCGCGCGGACGGCTGAACCGCGCCGCCCAGGACCTCAGACGCGGAACGTCCCGACGGCCTCGCGCAACCGGCTCGCGGTGTCCTGCAGCGCTTCCACGGACGAGCGCACCCGCACCAGGTCGGCGCGGTCGGTGGCGCTCGCGCCGGCGACCCCGGCGAGGACCCCGGCGATCTCCTGGGCGCCGCCGGCCGCGCCGGCGACGGTGCGGGCCAGTTCACCCGTCGTGGCGGTCTGCTCCTCCACGGCGGCCGCGATGGTGGCCTGGTGGTCGTCGATGCGGGCGATGACCTCGGCGATGCGGCCGATGGTGCTGGCCGCGTCGTCGCTGCCGCGCTCAATGGCGGCGACCTTGCGGGTGATGTCCTCGGTGGCGGCGGCGGTCTGCTGCGCCAGCTCCTTCACCTCGCCGGCGACGACGGCGAAGCCCTTGCCCATCTCCCCGGCGCGCGCGGCCTCGATGGTGGCGTTCAGCGCGAGGAGGTTCGTCTGCTCGGCGATGGCGGTGATGGTGCCGACGACGCTGGCGATGGCGCGGGTGGCCTCGCCGAGCTCGGCGACGGTGGCGCGGGTGGCCTCGGCCGCCTCGACGGCCTCGCGGGCCACGGACGCCGACTGCGCCATGCCGGAGGAGATCTCGTTGATCGCGGAACCCAGCTCGTCGGCGCCGGCGGCGATGGTGGCGACGTCGGAGGAGACCGCTCCGGCGGAGCGGGCGGCGCGCTCGGCCTCGCCGGCGGTGCGCTCGTTGGCCTCGGCCAGCCCGCGGGCGCGGCCGGTGAGGTCGTCGGCCATGGCGGCCACCTCGCGGGCGCCGGCGGCCACGTCGGCGACGGTGCGCCGGGTGGCGGTCACGGCCGCCTCCAGGGCCTGCGACATCTCGCGGAACTCGTCGCGGCCGTCGACGACCGGCGCGACGGTGAGGTCGCCGCCGGCGACGCGGCGCAGGTCGTCGCGGGTGCGGCGCAGCGGCCCGACGACGCTGCGGGTGAGCACCACCAGCAGGAGGACGGTGAGCGCGGCGGCCAGCGCCAGGGTGGCGACGACGAGGGCGCGGCTGCGGGCGGCGGCGTCCTCGGCGGCCGCGGCGGCGGTGTCGGCGCGGGCGGTGACGGAGGCGGTCAGCTCGTCGGTCAGCTCGAGCAGCTCGCCGTAGATCGCGTACCCGGTGCCGATGATCTCCGTCTCGGCACCGGTGAGGTCACCGGCGCGGTAGCGGGCGACGGCGCGCTCGTCGGAGGCGAAGTAGTCGCCCCACAGCGCCTCGACCCGCCCGGCGAGGGCGCGTTCCGCCTCGGTCATGAGACCGGTGGGCGCGGCCGCCAGCGACTCCTCCAGCCCGGCGCGGGCCTGGAGGAAACCGGCGCGGTTGTCGCTGGTGGCCTCGACGGCCTCGGCGGGTCCGGCGCGGTAGGAGTCCCACGCGTAGGCGGTCTGCCAGCCGGTGACGTCGGCGTTCCAGAACCGCTGCTCCTGCACGTACCCCACGACGCGCTGCAGGTCGCGCTGCTCGTCCAGCGACGCCGACTGCCGGGCGATGCCGACCAGGGCGGTCGCGCCGGTCGCGCCGAGCAGGGCGAGGACGACGCCGAAGGCGAGCGCGAGGCGCGCGCCGACGCGCAGGCGGCGCAGCGTGGACGACATGGGCGGTGTCCTCCTGGGACCCGGTGCGGGAGCGGTCCCGTCCCCATCGGCACCCGCCGCCCGGTGCTGAGGCGGGCCTTGACGCGGGCTCGCGCCAGGAGGACCGTTCCGGTGCGCGTGAGGGCCGGGTGGTCGACGACGACGAGCCCGGCTGAGGCCGGACGCCTCCCGTTCCACCGCGGCGGTGGCAGGTGCCACCAGGCAGGAGGACGACATGTCCGTCGACACCAGCACTGGACTGTTGCAGGAGTACGTGGACGCGCTGCTGAACGGCGGCGACTTCGCGAGGTTCTTCACCGACGACGTCGTGTGGACGACGGTGGACACCGGTGAGCGGATCACGGGCCGGCGGGCCGTGGCCGACCACATCACCACCCTGCACACGCGGGTCTTCGACGCCCGGCCCGAGGTGCGGGCGATGGGCGCCGTCGGCGACCACGCGTTCCTCGAGGCCGACTTCGTGGGCACCCACACGGGCCGCTTCGGCGACCTCGAACCGGCGGGCGCGCGGGTGCGCGTGCCGTACTGCGTCGTCTACGACCTGACCGGCAGCGGGATCTCGGCGCTGCGGTTGCACATGTCGATGGCGACGCTCGTCGGCCAGCTGCAGGCCGGCTCGGGGACGCCGACCGGGTAGGACGGGGGCGCGAGGACGGCGGCGTCAGGCCGGCGGCTCGGTCCCCGCGCCGCCGTCCGCTGCGCCGCCGTCCTGGGCGCCGTCCTGGGCGCCGTCCTGGGCGTCGGGCTCGGCGTCGGGGTCGTCGTCCACGCCGAGGACGGGGTTGTCGTCCTCCTGGAGCACCTTCTGCTCCAGGCCGTCGACCAGCTCCTCCAGCCGCTCGGACCGCGTGCCGGCGTCGGCGGGGTCCTGGCCGTCGGGTCCTGCGGTGGGCTCGCTCACGTGCTCCTCCTGGTGCGGGGCGTCGGTGGTGCTGCCCCCCGAGCCTGCCGGTGGACCCGCGGTCGCGCGCGGTGGGGCGGGCCGGCGGTCAGGAACCGCCCTCTGGGGACGGTGCCTCCGCCGGCGCGAGCAGCCGCGCGTAGACGACAGCGGCGAGGACACCGCCGACGACGGGCGCCAGCAGGTACAGCCAGAGGCTGTCGAACTGCCCGGAGACCACGGCGGGGCCGAGGGCGCGCGCCGGGTTGACCGCTCCCCCGGTGACGGGGGCGCCGACGACGACGCACACGGCGAGGGCGGCACCGACGGCCACCGGCGCGACGGCGGCGTGGACCCGCTCGTCGGTGGCCACGGAGATCACCACGAGGACGAGGACGAAGGTGATGAGGGCCTCGACGAAGAACGCCCGTCCGTCGGAGACGCCGTCGGCGGGGACGGTCGTGGACGGTGCGACGACGTCCGGGCCGGTGCCGCTGTGGGCGGCCCACACGGCGAGGGCGGCGAGCACGCCGCCGGCGAGCTGGGCGACGAGGTAGGCGGGGACGGCCCGCCAGGGGAAGCGGCCGGTGGCGGCCAGCCCGAGGGTGACGGCGGGGTTGAGGTGGCACCCGGAGACGTGGCCGAGGGCGGCGACGAGGGCGGTCAGGGCGAGGCCGAAGGCGAGGACGATCGCGAGCAGGTCGTAGACCGGCGGGTCGCTGAGCGCGGCCGCGACGGCCGCCGCGGTCCCGGCCAGGACGAGGACGAACGTGCCGGCGAGCTCGGCCGCGCCCGAGCGCAGCAGGTCCTCCCCGGGGCGGCTGCCGTACAGGCCGTGGCCGCGCTCGGGCCGGGCGGTGGTGCCGGTGCTGCCGTCACCGGTGGGCGTGCTCATGCGGGCTCCTCGCGAGGGGTTCTGCGGACTGCAGACCCGTGCCCGCGGAGAGCGCGGGTGAAACGTGCGGACGGGGCCGGGTGCCGCTCGGCCCCGGTCAGCGCCAGGTGGTGGTGACCGCCCGGGTGGCCCACGAGTACGTCATCGACCCGCCCTGGAAGTCCTGCCGCACCCCGCCCGGCACGGGGTACTCCCCGCTGCGCGGGTACCCGAGCCGGCCGTTCTCCCAGCCGGTGGCACCCCACGCCCGGCGGATCTCCCCCTGCACCACGTGCGCGCCCGTCGCGGGCGACCAGTACACCGACCCGCCCTGGAACGCGGTGAACGCCCCGCCGCGCAACGGGACCTCACCGGTGGTGGGGAAGCCCAGCGGGCCCTGGACGCCACCGCTGGCGTTCAGGCGGTCCAGGATCGCCCCGCGCACCTCGCGGGCACCCGTGGCCGGGGACCAGGCGAGGATCCCGCGCTGGAACGCCTGCACGACCCCGCCGCGCACGGCCCGCTCCTCCCCCACGGGGAACCCGACCGGGGAGGTGTGCGCGCCCAGCCGCTGCCACTGCGCGAGGACGTCGCCCACGACGACCTGCGCGCCGCCGGCCGGGGTCCACCACACCTGCCCGCGCTCGAACGTCGTGAACGCGCCGCCGGGGACGGCGACCTCCGAGCTGGTGGGCCAGCCCAGCGGGCCGGTGTGGCCGCCGGCGGCGCGGTAGCGGGCCAGGATCGCGCCCTTGACGTTCACGGTGCGGCCGTCGCGGGTGTAGTCCGCGGACCCGTCCGCGCGCGGGGTGACCGACGGCGTGGACGGCTTCGGCGTGGGCGTGGGCGTCGGCGTCGGCGTCGGCGTCGGCGTCGGGCGCGCGGCGGTCGCGGCGGCCGTGACCGCGGCGGCGGCGTCGAGGGTCCCGCTGCCGTACCCGGCGCCGGCGACCCAGCCGGCGGGCCGGCGGGCGGTGCGCACGAGGACGTCGCGCACCTGCGCCGGCGTCGCGGCGGGCCACACCTGCTTGACGAGGGCGGCCGCGCCGGCGACCTGCGGGGCGCTGAACGAGGTGCCCGTCCCCAGGACGTAGGCGGAGTCGGAGTCCACGCCCGCCCCGAGGACCCCGTTCCCGAACGCGGACAGGGCCACCTGCGGGTTGTGCGTCGCCCACCACGACGCGCTCTCGTCGGCCTCGGTGGCCGACACGGACACGACGCCCGGCAGGGCCGCCGGGTACTGCACGGCGTTGTCCTGGTTGGCGGACCCGCTGGGGTTCTCGCGCGGGTCGGTGCGGCTGGCGCCGCCGTTGCCCGCGGAGGCGACGACGACGATGCCGCGGGCGAGGGCGGTGTCGACGGCGGAGGCGATGACGGAGCTGTACCCGCCGCCGAGGGACATGCTGACGACCGCGACGTCGTTGCCGGGCACGCCGTCGTCGAGGGTGGCGACGGCGCGCAGGACCCCGTTGGCGATGGCAGCGCTGGGGCAGCCCTCCACCACGCACACCCGCACGGGCAGGACGCTGGCACCCGGGGCGACGCCGGCGGCGCCGCGGCCGTTGCCGGCGCGGGCGGCGACGACGGAGCTGACGAGCGTGCCGTGGAACTCCGACGGGTCGGCGGGCAGGCCGGTGGTGTCGATCGCGGGCAGCAGCGCGCCGCGCAGCTCCTCGTGGCTGGCGCGCACCCCGGTGTCGAGGACGGCGACGACGGTCCCCGTCCCGGTGGCGGTGCTCCACGCGGCCTGGGCGCGGTTGAAGCGCAGGGGGTTGACGGTGGGGTCGGCCAGGCCGGGGTCGAGCGCGGCGAGCCGGTACGTGGTGGCGGGGGCGGTCTCGACGACCTCCGCGGCACCGGCGGCGTCGACGGCGTCCTGGACGGCGCCGTCGACGGCGGCCGCGCTGGGGGCGGTGACCTCCTCGACGGTCAGGGTGCCGTCGGCGTGCTCGAGGAGGACGTCGACCGTGACGGGCGCACCCGCGGCCGAAGCGGCACCGGCCGGTGCGGCCAGCGCCACCACGGGCGCCAGGGCGAGAGCCCACGCCAGCGTCCTGCCCCTGCGCACCACGTGCCACCCCTGTCCTCGTCCGAGCCTGCCGGGTGAGCATCGGGCCGCGCGAGGCCCGCGGTGAGCACTGTTCACCCGTTCGGCGAGAGCGGGTGAGACGTAACACGAGCGACACGGCACGTCACGTGGAGGAAACCTGGATACGTGAATGTATCCAGCCATGGACACAGCGATGCCGGAGCAGCTCGCGGACGAGGGCCGCCGGGTGCCGGCCCGGGAGCGCGTGTACCGGCGGCTCCGGGACGAGGTCATGTCGGGTCTGGTGTCGCCGTTCGAGCCGCTGACCGAGGAGCGGGTCGCCGATCGGTTCGCCGTCTCGCGCACCCCCGTCCGGGACGCGCTGACCCGGTTGCAGGCGGACGGTCTGCTCGTGAAGCACGGCAGCACGCTGTTCGTCTACACGCCCAACCACGTGGAGCTGACGGACCTGTACGAGCTGCGCGTCACCCTGGAGCGGCGCGGGGTCGAGCGGGCGATCGAGGACCCGACGGTCCGGCACGACCCGGCGGTCCTGGAGCCGGAGCTCGAGCGCTGGTACGCGATGCGGGAGGCACCCCCGGAGCCGGACGCCGGCTTCGTCGCCCACGACGAGCAGTTCCACCTGACGCTGCTGCGCAGCTCGGGCAACGCCCAGCTCGTCCAGGTCCTGGCAGGGGTGAACAGCCGCATCCGCTCCGTCCGGATGCACGACTACCTCACCGCGGACCGGATGGAGGCGACGATCCGCGAGCACGTCGAGATCGCCGAACTCGTCCTCTCCAGTCGCCTCCCCGCCGCCCTGGACGCGCTGCGGCAGCACGTCGGCGCGTCGCAGCAGGTCGTGATGTCACGCGCGGCGCAGTCCCTCGCCATGACCCGGATGGCCCACCAGAACCAGGAGATCCGCCCGTGAGCACCCCCCGCCCCACGCCCGTCGAGGCCGTGCGCGCCGCGTACCGCCGCCTCGCCGCCGACGAGGACCCGCAGGTCTGGATCACCCTGCGAGCCGAGGAGGCGGCGCTCGCGGACGCGCGCGAGGTCGAGGCCGCGCTCGCAGCCGGTGGCGCACGCCCGCTCGCCGGGCTCGTGTTCGCGGTCAAGGACAACATCGACGTCGCCGGCCTGCCCACGACAGCCGCGCACCCGGCGTTCTCGCGCACCCCGCAGCGGACCGCCACCGCGGTCCAGCGCCTCTTGGACGCGGGCGCGGTCGTCCTCGGCAAGACGAACCTCGACCAGTTCGCCACCGGCCTCGTGGGCACCCGCAGCCCCTACGGCGTGGTGCGCAGCGCCGTCGACCCGGACCGGGTGTCCGGCGGCTCGAGCGCCGGTTCCGGTGCCGCGGTGGGGCTGGGCCTCGTGGACTTCTCCATCGGCACGGACACCGCCGGTTCCGGGCGCGTCCCCGCCGCCTTCAACGGCGTCGTCGGCCTCAAACCCACCCTCGGCCTCGTCCCGGCGGACGGCGTCCTGCCCGCGTGCCCGTCCTACGACACCGCCACCGTGTTCGCCCGCGACCTCGTCCTGGCGACCACCGTGCTGCGCACCATGGCGGGCCCCTCGGACCTGGACCCCCGCAGCCGCTCGTGGCCGGACACCGCACCGCTGGCCGCACCGGGACGGCCCGTGGTCGCCGTCCCCCGTCCCGACGACCTGGCGGTCCTCTCACCCGCGGCGCGCGCCGCGTTCGACGCCGCCGCCGCACGGCTCGCCGCCACCGGCGCAGTGCTCCGCGAGGTCGACCTCACCGTCTTCACCGACGCGGCGAAGCTGCTCTACGACGGCGGTCTGGTCGCCGAGCGGGCGTACTCGTTCGGCGCCTTCCTCGCCGACCACCCGGACGGCGCCGACCCCAGCGTCGCCACCATCGCGGAGCGGGCCGGCCGGGTCGACGGAGTGGCCGTCGTCGCCGACCAGCAACGGCTCGTCGCGCTCACCGCGCAGGCGCACCGGGTCCTCGAGGGCTGCACCGCCCTGCTGGTCCCGACCGCACCGGAGCACCCCCTCGTCGAGGACGTCCTCGCACAGCCCCTCACCGTGAACTCCCGGCTGGGCACGTGGACGAACTTCGTCAACCTCATGGACATGACCGCGGTCGCCGTCCCGGCGGCCCACCTGCCCGGAGAGGGTGCGTTCGGGGTCAGCGTCGTGGCGCGGGCCTTCGAGGACCAGGTCGTCCTCGACCTCGCCGGGCGTCTGCTCGACGTGCCCGTCACCGAAGTCTTCGACGACGCCGTCCCGGTCGCCGTCTTCGGCGCCCACCTCACCGGACAGCCGCTCAACCACCGCCTGCAGGAGCTCGGAGCCCGGTTCGCCGGACCCGTCCGCACCAGCGACGCCTACCGCATGCACGCCCTGCCCGGCGAACCAGCGCGCCCGGTCGTCTCCCGGGTGGGGGCGGGTGCGGGCCGCCCCCTGGACGGTGAGCTCTGGCTCCTCGGCCGGACCGCGCTCGGCCACCTCCTCACCGAGGTTCCCCAGCCCCTCGCCCTCGGCCGCGTCGAGCTGGCCGACGGCCGCTCCGTCGTCGGGTTCACCGGCACCCCCACCCCGACCGCCACCGACATCACCGACCACGGCGGCTGGCGGCAGCACCTCGCCACCCTCGGGCAGCACGCCCAGCGGGACCGCTCCACCCTCCAGCCCGCCTGACACACCTCCTCCCGCCCATCCCCAGGACCCCGGAGGTCCCCGTGCGCACCACTCGCCGCTCCCTGCTCGCCGCCGTCGGCCTCACCGCCCTGATGAGCGCCTGCGCCGCCCCCACCAGCGTCACCGGGTCCGCCGAGACCGACGGCACCGTCAGCGTCGGCACCCTGCGCGGCCAGCCGCACCTGTACACGCCGTACTTCTACGAGCGGTTCGTCCCCGAGGGGACCGAGGTGGAGATCGTCCTCTTCGACAGCTCCACCGACATCAAGAACGCGGTCGTCTCCGGTGCCGTCGACTTCGGCGTGGCCGGTGCGCCGTCCGCCCTCGCCGGTGTCGCCGCCGGCCAGGACGTCCGCATCGTCGCCTCCTCCGCGGACGGTGGCACCGGCATCGTCGCCACCCCGGAGGTCCAGGCCCCCGGTGATCTCGTCGGCAAGCGCATCGGCTACCCCCGCGGGGCCTCGCAGGAGATCCTGCTCAAGCTCGCACTCGACGCGCAGGGCATCGACCCGGACGCCGACGTCGAGCTGGTGAACCTCCCGTTCTCCGACATGGCCGACGCCATGGCGACGGGTCAGATCGACGCCTTCTCCAGCGCGGAGCTCGGGCCCTCGATCGCCCGGCTCGCCGGCGCCCACGACGTCCTCGACCCCTACGGGTCCCCGGTCGGCAGGGTGAACATCGTGCTCATGACAACCGCTGCCACCATCGAGGAGTCGCCGGCGATCGTGCAGGACGTCGTGGACGCCCACGTGCGGGCCACCGACCTCATGGTCGAGGACCCGCAGGAGTGGGTGGACGGGGTCGTCGACACCTTCGGCATCGACCGCGCGGTCGTGGAGACCTCGGTGCGGAACATCTGGCCGCGCTCCGACCTCTCGCAGGAGTACCGCGACCAGGTGTCGGCGCTCGCCGACGAGATGGTCGCCTTCGACCAGCTGCCGTCGCTGCCCGACCGCGAGGCGGTCTTCGACACGACCTTCGTCGAGGCCAGCGGGTCCTCGGCCTGACGCCGCGCGACAGCCGAACCAGATCCGGAGGAGACATGTCGACCAGCACGTCCGCCCCCGCCGTCCGCTCGACGGCCGACGCCGGTTCCCCGCGCTCCCGCTCGTCACGGACCACCGCCGCGCGACGCCGGCCCCCGTGGCGGACGTGGCTGCTCGCCGTCCCGGTGCCGCTCCTGCTGCTCCTGCTGTGGGACCGCGGTGTCGCCGGCGCGTGGACGCTGCCCCTCGGCGTCCAGATGGGCTTCCTGCCAGAGCCCCTGGACGTCGCGCGGCGCCTCGCGGACCTCGCGTTCGGCGGCCTCGTCGAAGACAGCTACAGCCGCACCCTGTGGATCCACCTGTACGCGAGCACGTTGCGCGTGGTGCAGGGTTTCCTCCTCGCGGCCGTGCTGGCGGTGCCGCTCGGGGTCGTCATGGGCCGGTCGTCGGTGCTGTTCCGCATGCTGGAACCGACGGTCAACCTCGTCCGGCCGATCCCGGTGACGGCGTGGGCGCCGCTGTCCCTGCTCATCATCGGGTTCGGTGACCGCTCGACCATCTTCCTGGTGTTCCTGGCGGCGTTCTTCCCGATCCTGCTCAACACCATCACCGGTGTGCGCCAGGTGCCCGCCCGGCTGCTGGAGGCGGCCGCGATGCTCGGGACCCCGGCCGTGCAGGCGCTGTACAAGGTGGTCCTCCCGGCCGCTGTGCCGAGCATCGTCGGCGGGCTGCGGATCGCTCTCGGTCTCGCGTGGGTGATCCTCGTGGTCGGGGAGACGGTCGGCATCAGCGTCGGCCTGGGCGCGATGATCACCCAGGCGCGCGACCAGTCCCGGACCGACCTCATCATCTGCGGGATGGTCGTCATCGGTCTGGCGGGCTTCCTCGCGGACCGGCTGCTGGTGCTCCTCGTCCGCGTCCTCGCGGGCCGCCGCCCGCTCGTCAACCCCTGACCCCGCAGGAGAACACCGTGGTGAAGATCGGTTCCCCCCGCCCCGTCCGCCCCGCCGACATCAGCGTCCGCGGTCTGGGCAAGCAGTACCCGGGGGCGTCCGCCCCGGCGATGGCCGACGTCGACCTGGAGGTCGGTGCCGGCGAGTTCGTCTGCGTCGTGGGCGCCAGCGGCTGCGGCAAGTCGACGCTCCTGCGGATCCTCGCCGGGTTCGAGAGCGCGTCCGTCGGTTCGGTGTCCGTGGGCGCGGAGCCGGTGCGCGGTCCCGGCCCGGAGCGGGGCGTCGTCTTCCAGGACTACGGCCTCTTCCCGTGGCTGACCGTCCAGGAGAACGTCGCCTACGGCCCGAAGCAGACCCGGCTGCCGAAGGCGGAGGTCACCGGACGGACGGAGCGGGCGCTGGAGACGGTCGGCCTGCAGCGGCTGGCCAGGTCGTTCCCGCAGCAGCTGTCGGGCGGCATGCAGCAGCGCGTCGCCATCGCGCGGGTCCTCGCCAACCAGCCGTCGGTCCTGCTGATGGACGAGCCGTTCGGCGCGCTGGACGCCCTCACCCGCTCGGCGCTGCAGGCGGAGCTCAAGCGCATCCACCGCGAGACGGGGACCACCGTCGTCTTCGTCACCCACAGCATCGAGGAAGCCGTCTTCCTCGCCGACCGCGTCGTCGTCATGGCCGGCGGGACCTCGCACGGCAACTCGGGGCACGTGCGGGAGGTCGTCGCGATCGACCTCCCCGAACCGCGCGACGTCACGAGCGCACCGTTCAACGAGCTGAAGCGCCGCGTCGACGCGCTGGTCCACCAGTCGAACGCAACCCCGCCCGCGCCGCGCGCACCGGCCGGCGCGGGACCCGCCCCCGCCTGACCAGCCCGGCGGACCTCCCGCAGCGGGGTGCGGGGCGTCACCCGGCGGGCCCGTGGCCGCGGCGGGGACGTCCGTGGCACCGGGCCGGGCCCGGGCACGACCGCCGAGCTCGGGTGAGGCCTTGACGCGGAGATCACCCGGGAGAACGATGACGCCCCCGGTCGACCCACCGGCCCTCGCACGACGACGTGGAGGTGTTGTGGCGCTCTACCAGTACGCCTGCGACGACGACGGCCCGTTCGACGCGACCGCCCCGATCGGCACCGCACCGGCGGTGTTCCCGTGCCCGGCGTGCCGGGCGCCGTCGCGGCGCGTGTTCACCGCGCCGCGCCTGTCCCGCGCGTCGGCTCCGGCGTTCGCGGTGATCGAGCGCGCGGAACGCTCGGCGCACGCACCGGACGTCGTGACGTCCCCGCCGCCGGCCGCGCGCCGGCCCCCGCGCCCGGGACCGGCCGCGTCCCCGGCGCTCCGGAAGCTCCCGCGCCCCTGAGGGCGCGGACCCCGCCGAGGAGGAGGTGACCTGCCGTGGGGGACGTCGGTCTGCTGTACGTGGGCGCGGTGCTGTTCCTGAACGGCATGATGCTGCTGGGCAGGGTGGACGGGCGCGCCGCCGCCCCCCTGAACGTCTTCGTCGGCCTGCTGCAGGTGCTGACGCCGACGTACCTGATCCTCACCGCCGGGGGTGACCAGGAGACCGTCCTGAGCGCCTCCGGGCTGTACCTGTTCGGGTTCACGTACCTGTACGTGGCCTTCAACCTGCTGCGGGACCTGGACGGCACGGGGCTGGGCTGGTTATCCCTGTTCGTCGCGCCCTGCGCGCTGGTGTACGCGTTCCTGAACTTCACGCGCTTCGACGACCCGGCGTTCGGCGTGATCTGGCTGCAGTGGGCGTTCCTGTGGACGCTGTTCTTCCTGCTGCTGGGGCTGCGCCGCGAGGGCCTGACCCGCTACACCGGCGCGGTGGCGGTCGTGCAGGGCGTCATCACCGCCGCGGTGCCGGCGTTCCTGCTGCTGACCGGCCGCTGGCGCGCCGACGCCACCACCGCCGTCGTCCTCGCCGTCGTCGGCGCGGTCGCGTTCGGCGCGCTGTACCCCCGCCTCACCGGCGCCCGGGGCGGGTACACCACGACGGCGCCGCCGCGGGCGGCCGCCGGCCCACCGCTGGACCGAAACCCGTGAACCCGTAGGAGGCGACGATGCCCGAGGTGGTCTTCCCGCTGGACTCGACCAAGAGGTTCACCGAGCAGGAGAAGCTCGGCCACAACCGCTGGCACCCCGACATCCCGGCGCAGGTGCACGTCAAGCGGGACAGCACGTTCCGCGTGCACTGCCGGGAGTGGTTCGACGGTGCCATCCGGAACGACGACTCGGCGGACGACGTGCGCGACGCGCCGCTGTCCACGGTGCACGTCCTGTCCGGCCCGATCGCGGTCGAGGGCGCGAAGCCCGGCGACCTGCTCGTGGTCGACATCGTGGACGTGGGCCCGATCCCGCAGGAGGACTCCGGCCCGCTGGCCGGTCAGGGCTGGGGCTACACCGGCATCTTCGCGACGCGGAACGGCGGCGGTTTCCTCACCGAGCAGTTCCCCGACGCCTACAAGGTGGTCTGGGACTTCCGCGGGCAGACGGCGACGTCGCGGCACGTGCCGGGGGTCTCGTTCACGGGCATCGTGCACCCGGGCCTCATGGGCACCGCCCCCTCGCACGAGCTGCTGGCGCGCTGGAACGCGCGCGAGGGCGCGCTCATCGCCACCGACCCGGACCGGGTGCCGCCGCTGGCGCTGCCGCCGCTGCCGCAGGACGCGATCCTCGGCGGCCTCACCGGTGACGCCTTCACGAAGGCCGCCGCGGAGGCGGCGCGCACGGCACCGCCGCGCGAGAACGGCGGCAACCAGGACATCAAGAACTTCACGAAGGGGACGCGCGTCTTCTACCCGGTGTTCGTGGACGGGGCGAACCTGTCGATGGGCGACCTGCACTTCTCCCAGGGCGACGGGGAGATCACCTTCTGCGGGGCCATCGAGATGGGCGGGTTCATCGACCTGCACGTGGACGTCATCGAGGGCGGCATGGAGACGTACGGCGTCTCCGAGAACGCGGTCTTCATGCCCGGGAACACCGACCCCCAGTACAGCCAGTGGCTGGCGTTCTCCGGCACCTCGGTCACCCTGGACGGCGAGCAGCGCTACCTGGACTCGCACCTGTCGTACCAGCGGGCGTGCCTGCACGCGATCGACTACCTGAGCAGGTTCGGGTGGACGCCGGAGCAGGCCTACATGATCCTCGGTGCCGCGCCCATCGAGGGGCGGCTGTCGGGGGTGGTGGACATCCCGAACTCCTGCTCGACGGTGTACGTGCCCACGGCGATCTTCGACATCGACGTGCGCCCGTCGGCGTCCGGGCCGGCGCGGATCGACCCCGGTCAGGGGGTGCCGCGCTCGAGCTTCTGAGGGACGTGGAGCGTCCCGGTCGCCCGGGCCGCCAGCCGACCGGGACGCTCCGCGGGACAGCGCGACGCGTCGTCGCGGTGGGGTCCGGAACCGGGTCGCCGGGTCCCGCCGCGACAGCCGCACCTCCTGTCCCTACGCTCGGGCACCTGCTGCACCGGCCGCGGGACTCGGAGGTTCGTCAGGCCATGGCCCTCCCGCCACCCAGCGACCTGTTCGCGTCGTACCAGCCGATCGTGGACCTGCGCACCCGCGAGGTCGTGGCCGTCGAGGGGCTGGTGCGCGGTCGTCGCGGCGACGAGCGGTTGACGCCCCAGCAGCTGTTCACCGACGCCGCCGCGCGCGGTGGCGACGCGGTGGCGCGCCTGGACGAGGCGTGCCTGCGCTGCACCACCGGGTCGGCGGGCGACCTGCCGCCCGGCGCCGTCCTGTTCGTCAACGTGGAACCGCCGACGCTGGCCGCGTTGTCGCGCCGGGACCTGGCCGAGGTCGCGGCGGGGGTGGGCCCGGGGGTGCGCGTGGTCGTCGAGGTGACCGAGCGCGACCTGCTGCAGAACCCCGCGCAGCTGCTGGAGGGTGTCCGGCGGGTGCGCGACCTGGGGTGGTCGGTCGCCCTGGACGACGTGGGCGCCGAACCGGCGGCGCTGGCGCTCATGCCGTTCCTGCGCCCGCAGGTCATCAAGCTCGACCTGGCGCTCGTGCGGGCGCGGCCGTCGCTGGACGTGGCCGCCATCGTCAACGCCGTGCACGCCGAGGCGCAGCGCTCCGGCGCGCTGGTGCTGGCCGAGGGCATCGAGACCCGCGAGCACCTGCACCGGGCCCTCAGCACGGGCGCTCGGCTGGGCCAGGGCTGGTACTTCGCCCACCCCGGCCCACCGCCGCGGCGGTGGGCCGGGACGCTGCAGCTGCCCCCGCCCGCGCCGACCCCGTCGAGCGCCACCACGGCCTACGAGCTCCTCGCGCGGAGCGTCGCCGCCCAGCCGACCACCCCGGACCTGCTGGCGGCGCTGACCCGGCAGGTCGAGCGGCAGGCGATGCTGCTGGACGAGACGGCCGTGGTCCTGTCCTGCTTCCAGCACGCCGACTTCCTGACCACCGCCACCCGGCGCCGGTACGAGGCGCTGGCCTCGGTGTCCTCCCTGACCGCCGTCCTGGCTCCCGGGATCGGGGCCGCACCCGCCCCCGGCGTGCACGGCACGGCGCTGGCCGACGACGACCCGATGAGCGGCGAGTGGGTGGTGACGGTGGTCTCCCCCCACTTCGCCGCCGCTCTGGCCGCCCGCGACGTGCGGCACGGGGACGGGGACGGGACGGCTCCGGTCCCGGACCGGCCCGGGCCGCCGCGGCAGCAGCGCCGGATGACGTACGTGCTCAGCTACGACCGCGAGCAGGTGATCGCCGCCGCCAGCCTGCTCATGTCCCGCCTGCGGGCGCCCGAGCCGCCGCCGCAGGACGGTGGCGCCCAGGGCCCCGCCGGCCGGCACGGGCCAGCCGGTGCGGCCCCGGACGGCGGCGCCGCGCCGTCACCGGCCCCGCTGGCCGGTGTGCCGGCCCGGGACCTGCCGGACCTGCTGACGCGGGCCATCGCCACGGCCAGCAACGGCATCGCCATCGCGGACGCGACCGCCGCCGACACCCCGCTGGTGTACGTCAACGCCGCGTTCGAGCGGCTGACCGGCTACACGTCCGCGGAGGTCCTGGGGCGCAACTGCCGGTTCCTGCAGGGTCCGGCGACCGACCGCACCCAGGTCCGGGTCATGGGGCGGCGGCTGCTGACCGGGCGCCCGGTGCGGACCACCGTGCTGAACTACCGCCGCGACGGCGAGGAGTTCTGGAACGAGGTCACGATCAGCCCCGTCCACGACACCGACGGGCGCCTGACGCACTTCATCGGCAACCAGGTCGACGTCACCGACCGCGTCGACCGGGAGGAGCGCACCGCCCACCTCGCCTACCACGACTCGCTGACGGGTCTGCCGAACCGCGCCCAGGCGCTGGCGAACCTGGGTCTGGAACTGCGCCGCAGCACGCGGACCGGGTCGGGGGTGGCGGCGGTGTTCATCGACCTCGACGACTTCAAGTCCGTCAACGACCGCTTCGGGCACGCCGCCGGCGACCGGGCGCTCGTCCACGCCGCGCGGTGCCTGCAGTCGGTGGTGCGCTCCGGCGACCTGCTGGCCCGCCTGGCCGGCGACGAGTTCCTGCTCGTCCTCACGGGGCTGCCGCCCGGTGACGACGGTCCCGTGCGCTGCGTGGTGCAGCACCTGCACGACAGCCTGCGCGAGCCCGTGGACGTGCCCGGTGGCGCGGTGACGCTGGGTGCCAGCATCGGGTTCGCCCTGGCGCCCCGCGACGGCGGCGACGCGGCCACCCTCGTGGACGCCGCCGACGCCCGCATGTACCGCAGCAAGCGCACCGACCACCCGCCGGACCGGTGAACCTGCCGCCGCGCCGAGCTGCCGCGGGTGCTCGTCGCGGCCGGCGCGCACCGGGGTGAGCCGGCCGGTGCGCTGACCGGCCGGCGTCACGGCCGCAGGTACACGCCCCGCCGGTGCAGGAGCGCGGCGAGCGCCGTCCACGCCAGCACGGCCAGCACCGTGTACGGCACCTGCTGGTGCCCGCCGACGGCGACGGCCTCGGCGGTCCGCGCGCTGAGCGACCGCCCGTCGGCGTCGACCTGCCGGGCGAGCAGCGCGGTGACGACGTGGGAGCCGAAGTACACGAGCAGGCTGTTGCGGCCCAGCGCGACCAGCGGCCAGGTGGCCGTGCGCAGCGCTCTCGGGGTGGACGCCCGGTCCAGGACGACGTGCGCGAGGACGAGGGCGAGCGCCACCCCGGCGGCCACGGACAGCCCGAACGGCGCGCTCCACAGCCGCTTCATGACGGGGACCTCGACGCCGAGGGCACCGGGGACGGCGACGGCCAGCCACGCCAGCGCCGCCAGGACGCCCGCGACGGCGGCCACGGGTCCCACCGCCGCCCACGGCCCGCGCCGCTCACCGGCCGCCGAGGCGCGCACGGTGAGCAGCAGGTGCCCGACGGTGGCGCCGGCGGCGGCGCTGACGACCGCGCCCGACGCGGCGACCAGCCCCTCCGGGTCGTGCCCGGCGGTGCCCAGCCGGTAGACGTGGTCGGCGCCGAACGCGGCAACGTCCAGCCACCCCGAGGGGTTGCACTCCCGGGTGAGGGTCCCGCCGGGGCAGGTGCCGGCCCACCCGGCGAGCAGGGCGGTGTGGGCGGCGGCCAGGACGGCCGTCAGGGCCAGCCACCCCCGCCAGGAGCGGGTGAGCAGGTGCAGCAGGACGAGCACGAGGACGACGAGCGCGTACAGCTGCAGAACACCGGTGACCCGCCAGGTGGCCGGGTCCCACGCGCCGGAGGTCAGCGCGTTGTAGAGCAGGCCGACGGCGACGAGGACGAGCACCCGGCGGGCCAGGCTGCGCACGTCGGTGCGCCGGTGCATCGCGAAGGCGAGACCGCAGCCGGTGAGGGTGACGAAGACGGGGAAGACGAGGTCGATGCCGTGCACGCCGTCCCACTCGGCGTGGTCGAACCAGGCAGGCACGACGAGCAGGCTGTTGACGCTCACGCTGACGACGAGCATGAGCCCGCGCACGACGTCCAGGCTGGACAGGCGGGGCCGGGCGGTGCGGCCGGCGCGGTCGACGCCGGGGGTGCCGGTGGCGGACCCGGTCACGGTGCTCCTCCCCCGCGGACGCGGGCCGTCCACGGCGGCCCATGCTGCCAGCCGGCCCGGGCGCGACCGGCGGGCGGCGGGGCCGGGTGGCACGATGCGCCGGTGCGGGGTGCTGGCGTGCGACGGGCGGCGGGCCTGGTGGGGGGTCTGGTGGCCGCGGGCCTGCTGGCGGGGTGCTCGCCGCCGCTGCCGCCGGCGACGCTGGCCGAGCAGCTGCTGCTCGTGGTCAGCCCCCACCCGGACGACGAGCTGCAGGGCTGGTCGCTGGTCACCGGCCGCGGGCCGGGCACGTACCCGGTGTTCGTGACGCTGACGCACGGGGAGTCGACCACCAAGTGCGCGCCGGAGGAGCTGGAGCGCACCCTGCGGACCGGCTGGGGCGAGCGGGAGCCGGAGCCGCTGCCGGAAGGTCCGGGCACGCCGTCGTGCGGCGAGGCGCGGCTGGACAGCTGGCACGCCTTCCTCGACGAGGCGACCGCCGTGGAGGGCTGGCGCGAGACCTTCGACGACCTCGTCGAGGGCGAGGTGGAGGTGCCGGGCGTGGCGGCGCCGGCGACGACGTGGGTGGGCGAGTCGGGCGCGCGGGTCGCGGTGGACGGCGGGGACGGGTCGCTGACCCCGCAGGTGGTCGACGCGGCCGTGGACGCGGTGCTGGGGCTGCGCGGGACGGTGCTGCCGGACCTGCCGCTGGCGACCGTGGTGGGCGCCGCCTACACCAACGACGCCCCCGGCGAGGGCCGCAACCGCGCCGCGGACGGCACCTGCACCGACCACCCGTGCGAAGGCGACCCCCGGTACGCCGAGTACGAGCACCCCGACCACTGGGCGGTGCGCGAGGCGCTGCTGGCCCGCGAGCCGCAGGCGTGGACGTGCGTGGCGACGTGGCCGCGGGACCCGGAGCTGACGCAGCGGCGCGACGTCCCGGCGGACGTGTACGAGGCGCTCATGGGCCTCGGCGAGGAGGTCGAGCCCGGCGACCCGGAGTCCCGCGAGCGGCTGGGCGCCCACCAGCGCGCCTACGGGTGGCTGGCGTTCCCGCGCACGTACTGGCCGCCGACGGTGCTGCCGGTGCCGGACGAGGCCGGCGAGCCGCTGGTGATGTCCTCGCGGCAGTCGTTCACGTGCCGCCGGCCGGTGTGAGGACGCGCTTGCACCTTCTGGTGCAACCGCGCGGGTGCATCCGCCCGCTGCTGGAGGGCTGACCGCCGCCGCGACGAACCTCGGGGCATGACCACGACCCCGCTGACCGTCCCCGCGCGCCGACCCCCCGCCCGCGGTCTCCCCGCGCTGCTGCGCACCCACCCCCTCGTCAGCTTCTTCGTCCTCGCCAACCTGATGAGCTGGTTGGCGTGGACGCCGTACGTGCTGTCCGCCAACGGCCTGGGCCTGTGGTCCTACCGGTTCCCCGAACTGCTCGGGACCAGCCAGCTCCTGGGCGTCCTGCCCGGCGCCTACCTCGGCCCCATCGCCTCCGCGTTCCTCGTCACCGCCGTCGCCGACGGCCGGGAGGGGTTGCGGCGCTGGGCGGGCCGGATGTGGCGGTGGCGGGTGGACTGGCGCTGGTACGCCTTCACGCTGCTGGGCATCCCGGCGGCGGTGCTCCTCAGCGGTCTCGCCTTCTCCGGCGGGCAGGTGGCGGTGCCGTCGACGCTGGCGCTGGCCGCGTACGTGCCCGCGCTGCTCGTGCAGGTGGTCACGACCGGTCTGGCGGAGGAGCCCGGCTGGCGGGACTTCGCGCTGCCGCGGCTGCAGGACCGCTTCGGTCCGCTGGCCGGCTCGATGGTCCTCGGGCCGTTCTGGGCGCTGTGGCACGCGCCGCTGTTCCTCACCGAGTGGGGCGGGTGGCCGCACGCGCACTGGTCGCGCCCCGTGGCGTTCGTCGTGTTCTGCCTGGCGTTCAACCTCGTCATGACGTGGGTGTTCAACCGGACCGGGCAGAGCCTGCCGCTGGCGGTGCTCGCGCACGTCGGTGTCAACAACGTCTCCTCCGTGCTGTGGGCGGAGACGTTCCCCGCGATCGACGCGGACCGGGCGGTGGTGGCCACGGCCGCGGGCGCGGTCGTCGGGGCCGCGGTGCTCCTGGTGGCTACCCGCGGCCGCCTGGGCCGGTGACGCCCTCAGCCCGTGCCGTCACCGCCGGGCACCGCGACGACGTGGTTCTGGTAGGCCCACACCACGGCCTGCAGGCGCGAGGAGACGCCCAGCTTGGGCAGCATCCGCGCCAGGTGCGACTTCACCGTGGACACCTCCACGACGAGGGCGCGGGCGATGTCGTCGTTCGCCATGCCCTGCGCGAGCAGCAGCAGGATCTCCCGCTCGCGCGGGGTGAGCAGGTCGTCGGCGCGGCGGGCGGTCACCGGTTGCAGGCGGCGGCGCTGGACGAACTCGGCGAGGACGCGGCGGGTCAGGGTCTGGTCGATGGTGCCCTGGCCGGAGGCCACCTGGCGCACCGCGCGCACGATGTCCTCCGGCTCGGAGTCCTTCAGCAGGAACCCCGACACCCCCGCCTCCAGCGCGCCGAACACGTACTCGTCGAGGTCGAACGTCGTCAGGACCAGCACGGGGACCCGCGGGTCGGCGTCCGGCGCGCACAGCGCGCGGGCCACCTCGATGCCGTCCAGGCCCGGCATCCGCACGTCCAGGCACGCCACGTCGGGCACCAGGTCGCGGGCCATCGCCAGCGCCCGGTCGCCGTCTGCGGCGACGCCGACGACGTCGAGGTCGTCCTCGGCCGCCAGCAGCGCGGTCAGGCCCGCGCGCACGAGGTGCTGGTCGTCGGCGAGCAGGACGCGGATCACGCGGTCCCCTCCAGGTGGTCGTCGCGGTGGTCGGGACGGGCGGCGGGTTCGGCCGGCAGGCGCAGCCGGACCCGCCAGCCGCCGTCACCGGTGGGCCCGTGCTCGAGGGTGCCGCCGACGAGCTGGGCGCGCTCGGCCATCGCGACGAGCCCGAAACCCGATCCGGGTCCCTGGTCCGGGCCGGTGGGCGGGCCGTTGCGGACGGTGAGGACGACGCGGTCGGACGCGGTCGCGTCGACCTCCACGGCGCACACCGCGCCGGGGGCGTGCGCGGCGGCGTTGGCGAGCGCCTCCTGCACCGCGCGGTGGGCGACGAGCTGCGCGAGCGGGCCCAGACGCTCCGCGCCGTCGCCGCGGTGGACCAGCGCGACGTCGGCGCCGACGGCGCGGCGCGCGCGCACGAGGTCGTCCAGCCCGGCCAGCGTCTCGACCGGGCGGGCGTCCGCCGCGTCCTCCCGCAGCAGCCCGACGAGGCGGCGCAGGTCGTCCAGGACGGCGCGGCTCTGCTCGCGGACCAGCTGGGCGGAGCGCTTCGCGGCAGCCGGGTCGGTGTCCACCTGCCGGCCGATCGCGGCGGCCAGCAGCGCGATCCCCGACAGGTGGTGGGCGGCGATGTCGTGCAGCTCCCGCGACATCGCCGTCCGCTGCTGCGAGACGGCGGCCGCCAGCAGCGCCTCCTGCTCGCGGCGCAGCGCGGCCACCTCCTGCCGCCGCGCGCGCTCGGCGTCGCGGCGGGCGGCGACGACGGAGCCCAGGAGCAGCGGCGCACCGACGACGAGGAGCGCCTGCGCCGTACCGGCGGCCACCGGCACCCACGGCCCGCCCCCGGCGGCCGGCTCGTCACCGGTCTGGCCGAGCACCTGGGCGAGGGCCACCAGCAGCAGCGTCGCGGCGAGCGCGCCGGCCAGCCGGCGCAGCGGGCGCGACAGCACGGCCAGGTGCGTCGCGACCGCGACGGGCAGCGTCGTCAGCGTGAGGACCGCGGAGGGCGCCGCCAGGGCCAGGGGCAGGGGCAGCGCCGCGGTGAGCGGCAGCAGGAGGGCGGGGCGGCGGGCGACGCGCGCCACCAGCACCGACTGCGCGGCGACCACGGCCGCGGCCGCCCACCACGAGGGGCTCGCGAGCGCCGGCGCCGCCCCGAGGGAGGGGTCCGCGGCAGCGGCCACCGGCAGCCACGCCAGGAGCGCGAGGGCGACGGCCGCGACGGCGAGGGCCGCGAGCGCGTGGGGGTGCGGGCGGTGGCCGCCCGCACCGCCGGGCCGGTCGGGGCGGGCGGGCACGCGCCCACCCCACCACGCGCGGGCTGGCGGCCGCCACGTCCCGGCCCTCTCAGGGATTCAGCAGCCCGTCTCCCACACCGGCGGCGGCAGCGGGGACTCCCGGCCGGGCTCGGGCAGCCACACGGTGCCGCGGCAGGGCAGCTCGACGGCGACGGCGGTGCCGCGCTCCACCGTCGGGTGGCCGAGGCCGCGCAGCTCCTCCAGCAGGGCGAGCTTGCCGGCGCGGGTGGCGCCGGCCCCGTCGATGCGGGTGTCGACGACGATCCAGTCGGCGGTGACGGGGTCGGTGTTGGTGAAGATCCGCACGGTGTGCCGGGTGATCAGGTACGGCCCGGCGCCGTTGTCGGCGGCGACGAGCGAGCCGGCGGGCAGGTCGGCGGACAGCGCCTGCAGGTCCCGGGTGGCGGCGGAGGGCCGCCACGTGTCGGCGTCGAGGGGGTCGGCGACGAAGTTCGCGGCCCGGTAGGTGCCGGCGCTGACGGTGACGCTCGCGACGGCGATCCCGGCGAGGAGGGCGCGGCGGACGCGCGGCCGCAGCCGGCGCAGGACGTCGACGACGGCGAGGGCGACGACGGGCATGACGACGGCGTCGTAGTGGAAGCGGGTGGACCAGTAGCTCTCGTACGGGGAGGCCAGCCGCCACAGCAGGGTGGGCACGGCGACCAGCGCCAGCGGGGAGCGCACCCACACGAACCCGCCGGTGGCGAGCACGGTCAGCAGCAGCTCCGCGCGCGGCTGCCCGTCCGCCGACCACGTCAGCGGCTCGGCGGGCGCGGCCTCCCCCGCGAAGCGCAGCTCGAACAGCGGCACGACCGAGTCGGGGTTGGCCCACCAGATCACCGCGAAGGCCAGGACGGTGCCCGCGACGGCGGCCGCGGCGGTCCCCACCGCGAGCAGCCGCACGCGGCGGCGGTCGGCGCCCCGGGCGAGCAGGAACGCGACGGCGGCGACGGCCACCACGGTCGGTCCCTGGTCCTCCTTGACCAGCAGCAGCGGCAGCGACCACGCCAGCGCCGCCCGCAGCCGCCGCTCCAGCAGCGCCGAGCAGGCGAGGGCGACGAGGGGGACGGCGAAGCACACCTCGTGCACGTCGAGGCGGGCGACGTTGACGACGCCGTAGGAGGCCGTGAACAGGGCCGCGACGACCGCGGACGCGCCCGCGCCCAGGTGCCGGCGGGCGGTGGCGTGGACGACGCCGACGGCCGCGGCGAGGGCGAGCGCCTGCACGACGATCAGCGAGCGCGGGTCCGGCCACACCCACCAGCCGGCGCCGAACAGGACGGTGACGGGGCTGAAGTGCTCCCCCAGCAGGGGCAGCCCGCGGATGTCGCTGTACGGCAGGCGCCCGGACGCCCACGACTGCGCGGACTGGGCGAACACGCCGAGGTCGAAGGCGCCGGAGCGGCCGGCGTTCCAGCGGGCCAGCCCCACCCAGGTCAGCGCCGCGAACGCGAGCGCCGCCGCGAGCAGCGACGGCCCGCGGCGCGTGCGGACGGGTGTGGCGGGTGCGTCCGGGGGCGCGGCGGTCGTGCTCATCGTGGCCGCGAACCTACCGCCGGTGACGCGCCGGGCGGGTCCGGCGCGGCTCCGAGGCGGGTGCGGCGGCTACCGTCCTGCGACTGTGCGCCCCGCTGCGACCGTGACGGCCCCGCCTGCACCGGCCCCCGCGCGCGGGGGCGCCGCGGCGCGGGTGCTGGCGGGGCTGGCGGTGCTGGCGCTGGGGGTGTTCGCGTTCGGCTGGCGACTGGGCGTGGAGACGTCGAACGGCGACGAGCTGGTGTACCGCGACGCCGGCGCCGCGTACTGGCGCGGCGACGTGACCCCGAACCCCGAGCACCCGCCGCTGGCCAAGCACCTCGTGGGGCTGGGCGGGCTGCTGGGCGACGGGTCGCTGACGGCCGAGCGGGTCCCGGCCGCGGTGTGCGGGGTGCTGGTGGCGGTGGTGCTGTTCGCGGTGACCCGCCGCCTGGCGGGCACGTGGACGGGGCTGCTGGCGGCGCTGCTGTGGTGCGCGCTGCCGCTGGCGCCGGGCGTGGTGCCCGCGCACGTGGCGCGGCGCGCGACGCTGGAGGCGCCGCTGCTGCTGTTCACGACCTGCGCGGTGCTGGCCGCGCAGCGGGTCGCGGACCGATCGACGCCCGGCCGGTGGGCGGTGCTGGGCGTGGCGGTGGGCGCGGCGACGGCCTCGAAGCTGACGGGCGCGGCGGTGGCGGTGGTGGCGCTCGCGGCGCTGTGGACGCACCGGCGGTCGTGGCGCGCGGCGCTGCCGGGCGCCGTCCTGGCGGGCGCGGTCGCGGTCGCGGTGTTCTGCGCCACCTACCTGCCGCACGGCGACCGGTTCTGGTGGGGCCTGCGCACGGTGGTCGCCTGGCAGCTGGAGCACGCCGGCCGTGGCGCGGTGCAGGAGGTCGCCGGGACCGTGTCGGCGTTCCCGCCGTGGTGGTCGGCGTGGTGGTTCCAGGCGCAGTACCTGGGCGCGGCGGGCACGGCGGCGCTGTGGTCGGCGGCGCTGCTGGGCGCGGCGCTCGTGGTGCGACGGCGCGCCGGGCTGCCGGTGGTGGCGGCGCTCGCCGCGACCACGGCCGCGCTGGTGGCCAGCCCGCTGAAGCTGCCGCAGTACCACGACGTCGCCGTCCCGCCGCTGCTCGTGCTGGCGGCGGTGGCGGTGCACGCGCTGCTGACCCGCCCGCGCGCGGGGGCGGCCCGGCTGGCCGGGGCGGTGCTGGTCGTCGTGGTGCTCGCTCCCCTGGCGACGGTGGCGGCCGGGCACCTGGCGCGGGTGGCGACCACCGCCCCCGCCGACTACCGGGTCGTGGCCCGCGAGCTGCCCGCCACCGCCGCGCCGGTCGTGGTGTGGGGGGACGCGGAGGCGCTGCGCCGACTGCGCCCGGACCTCGCGCTGACCGGTGCCGTGGCGCCCGACTGCGCGGCGGCCGCGCTCGTGGTGGACCCGACGGTGGCGAACCGCGTCGAGGGCGCGGACACCGCGGCGTGGGTCGGGGCGTGCGGGTGGCGGCTGGTGCTGCGCGCGGACCGGCTGTCGGTGTGGGCGGAGCGGTGAGGGACGACCGGGTGGCGACCGAACCGTCAGCGTGACCCGTCCCGGCGGTAGGCGTCGCTGAGCGCTGCGCAGTCGGCCAGCACGGGCAGGAGCCCCAGCTCGCGTCCCTTGATGACGGCGTTCAGCCGGTCCCCCACGCCCAGCGCCCGGTAGAGGTGCTGCAGGTGCTTGTGCACGGTGCGCTCGCTGATGCCGAGGCGCCGGCCGATGGCCGCGGCGGTCCACCCCTGCGCGAGGTGGCAGAGGATCTCGTGCTGGCGCGGCACGAGTCCTCGGGCGTCCTCACCTCCCGGTGAGGAGCGGGCGGCGCCGGCGACCTCGTCGACGACCACGGACGTGGAATCCTGCAGCGCGGGTCGCCAGCCCAGGGACAGGGCTCCGCGCCGGGTCGGCAGGCTCCCCGTGCGCTGGGCGGCGCTGAGGTGGCGACGGGCGACCGCGAGCACCTGCGCCGGGGTGGTTCCGTGCCGGTCCAGCAGCGTGGACGCCTCCGCGTTGGCGTAGGCGAGCGCCGCCCCCCGGAACACCAGCAGCCCGCAGCCGGCGGCGACGGCGCGGTCCAGGTCGAGGAGCAGCGCGTCGCGCTCGCGGTCGAGGGCGGCGCGGCGCAGGAACGGCACGAGGGCCCGCAGCGCGGCCCGCTCGTCGTCGCTGAACGGACGGCTGCGGTTCACCCCCCAGCCGAGGACGTCCCCGGCCGGGGAGAACTGCGCGGCCAGCAGCGCGAACGGCACCCCGCGGGGTTCGAGCAGCTCGCGCCGCATCGGGTTCACCGCCCACTCCTCGGGCGTGCAGATGTCCTCCACGCGGCTGGCGGGCAGTTCCCCGTTGCCGACGAGGTAGGCGATGCCGGGGTTGCCGCGCAGCACGACGTCCACGGCTGCCCGGTCCTGGGAGAACAGGGCGTCGGGCGCCTCGGTGACGTCGGCGCCTCGCCCGGTGGCACTGACGCGCACCTCGGCGGCGACGTCCCCCGGCGCGACGCGCAGCATCGCCCGCAGGCCGGCGTGCACCTGCGTCGATGGATCGTCGACCTCGAGCAGTTCCAGCCCCAGGTCCGTCGCGAGCCGCGCTCCGCTCATCCCGCGCACGTACCGGTAGTAGCACAGAATGCTACCTGTTGCATCCGCTCCGTGTCCGGTACGCAGTAGTGCGTACTTCCCCACCGCGGCGCCTCCTGGTTGCAGAGGATGCACGAGCGCGGTGGGCACTCGTATCAGCGCTCCACGTGCACCGAGGTCGACACCAGCAACGAGCTCGACGGAGTGGGTCGACGGAGTGGGTCGACGGAGTGGGCCGGCGGAGTGGGCCGGCGGCTCGACGAGGACCCGATCTCGACACTCTCACGATCCACCCGCCGAAGCGCGGCACCTGAACCCGGAAGCTCCAGCAGCAAGATGGTCGAGGAGGTATGCGGTGAGTCCCAGGGGGGAAGTCGCGGGCCGCACCAGGAGTCGCCGAGCGAGCGGCAGTTCGGTGAGCCGTCGGGGCCTCGTAGCGGTGTGGGTCCTCACCTTCGCGGCGTTGGGCTCGAGCGCAGCGTGGGCCGCTTACTCGTGGAAGTTCACCACTTCCAGCGAGGTCGAGACGGCTGCGAACGTCGAACCCCGGGCGACGGTCGTCGAGAAGGTGGGCGGCTTGTACCCAGGAGCGCTGCTCCCCATCTCGATCGAGGTGGAGAACCCGAACTCGTACCCCATCGTCGTGACGAGTCTGGAGGGTCATTCGGAGAAGCTGGCCAGTGGCTGCAACGACTACGCTGTCCAGCTCGTCAAGCAGACGCCTGAAGAGCTGGCCAGGACGGTGATCGGTCCCCGGAAGACGGTGAACGTTCCAGCTCAGATCACCATGAAGGAGTGGGCGCCCAAGGAGTGCGCTGACCAGACCTTGCGGATGAACATCATCGTGGGCGCCAGACAGTCGATCACTCCGTGAAGCGCGCCGACCACCGGACGGCACCGACGCCACCGTCGACGACTTCCGCTGACCCGACACGTGACACCTCTCGAGGAACGGGTGGTCCGGTCCTCGCGACCGACTCCCGACCAGGCGTCGAGCACACGAAGTCCCAGGCACCGAGGCGGTCCAGGCACGCCTCCTTCCCGACAGGTGACCCGATGACATCCGACAGCAGTCATGTGACCGAGGAGAGTGACATCCCGCAGATCAGTGAGAGGCCTCGGAGCCCTGGAGGTCTCGACGGGAGACACCTGGTCTGGACGTTCATCCCGGCGTTCGTGACAGTCGTCTTCGGTCTCGTCGGGTTCTTGGCGGGCGGCTACACGACCCAGTTCAAGGTGTTGTCGATCGCCGCGTTCACCTGTGCGGTCGTCGGGGCGGGTTCTCACGTCCTCCTCGCCCAGGGACACCAGCGAGCCCGAGGCGCTCTCGGCGCCTTGCGCACCTCGTCCAGTGCACTGTCCGTGGCAGCGATACTGGTCATGGTCGCCTTCACGCTGACCGGCAAACCCTCGTCCTTGGGTCCAGCACAGGCAGCGACAGCCGCCTTCACCGCTCCCGATGCTCGAACGCCGGTCAGCAGCCCCTTCTCCGCTTGGGGTACGTCCGACCTCCCGGCGAACACCCACCTCTGGCTCCTGGTACGCCCACCGAACGGCGTCTTCTACACCACCGACTTCGCCCCTCTCCACGTCGATCCACAGGGCGAGTGGGACACTGCAGGGATCGGGCTGGGCAGGGACCGGGACGACATCGGCAAGTCCTACGAGTTGCACCTCGTCGGGGTTCGAGTGGCGGAGGACGCGGACCCGAGGGTTGAGGATCCGATCTACCGGGCCGCACTGGCCGCACCGGAGGGCCAGGGCTCCGTGAGCTTCGACGTGCTCCCCGTGGGCGCCGAAGAACTCGACAGTGTTCGTGTCACCCTGGGCGATCGGCTGCCGTGAAGCTGTCCTCAGCACGTGCACACCCTCCGGATGCATCCTCGCGGCGCAGCTGAGACCTCGCGAGAACCATTCGTGCTACCGGCAGCGACGGGTCCACCTGGTCTCGCGCGTTCACGAGTCCGTCCCCTCGTGCCCCGCGGCCACCGGCCTCGCAGGAGCCCCGTGGACCGCCCGAGAGCCCCGTGACGAACCCGGCACCCAGCTGCACCTGGACGGCGTGTCCGGGCTCTCCGCCGGCTGGCGCCTGACGTCCGGCAGGCTCACCTCGTCTTCACGGTGACGGGTCGCGAGGGGCCGGTGCGGGCGGCCGCGCGGTCGGTGAGGGGTGGACGGTGGAGCACGGCGCGGCAACGGGGGACGAGGAGTCCCTGGGCGACGTCGTCCGCGAACGGCGGCGGCTGCTGTCGCTCGCCTACCGGGTCCTCGGCACGGTCGCCGACGCCGAGGACGCCGTGGGCGAGACGTACGTGCGCTGGTACCGGCTGAGCGAGGAGGAGCGGGCGGCGGTCGCGAACCCGCAGGCGTGGCTCACCCGGGTCGCGGGCCGGGTCTGCCTGGACGCCCTCGGCTCGGCGCGCGCGCGCCGCGAGCGCTACGTCGGCGAGTGGCTGCCCGAGCCCGTCCCGGCGGACCTGTTCGCCGGGACCGGTGGTGCCGCGGAGGCGGCCGACCCGGCGGACCGGGTGAGCCTGGACGAGTCGGTGAGCACGGCGTTCCTCGTCGTCCTGGAGGCGATGACCCCGGCCGAGCGCGTCTCGTTCGTCCTGCACGACGTGTTCGCGCTGCCGTTCGCGGAGGTCGCCGCCGTCGTGGGCCGCTCCCCCGGCGCGGTGCGCCAGCTGGCGTCGTCGGCGCGGCGCCGGGTGCGCGAGGGCGGCGCCGCGCAGGTGGACCGCCTGCAGCACGACGCGGTGGTGCGCGCGTTCGCCCGCGCCTGCCGCACCGGGGACGTGGAGACCCTCACCCGCGTGCTGGACCCGGCGGTCGTGCTGCGCTCGGACGGCGGGGGCGTGGTCAGCGCGGCCCGCCGCCCGGTGCGGGGGCCTCGGACGTGGCGCGCTTCCTGCTGGGCGTGGCGCGCAAGCAGCCGGACGCGCGGATGGTCGAGGAGCGCACGGGCGACGGGCTGGCCCTGCGCGTGGAGCACGAGGAGGTCGTGCGCGGGGTGCTGAACGCCCGCGTCGTGGACGGGCTGGTCGCGGAGCTCTGGTTGCAGGTCAACCCGCACAAGCTCGGCACGTGGACCGCGGGGAAGCCGTGAGGCCGGGCGGGTGATCCGCACCACAGCGGGCGGCTCGGCCTGACACCTCGCGGTGGTGCGTCGTCTGTCCGGCAGCAGGCGCGCGGAGCACCGCGGCGCCGTCCGTCCGGGGAGGTCGTCGTGGGAGTCGTCGAGGTGAGGAGCAGGCCGGCGGGCACGACGCTGCGCGAGCGTCGGGCGCTGCTGTGGCTGCTCGTCGTGCTGGGCCTGTACGTGGGCATCTGGTCGGCGTTCTTCCCCCTCTCGTTCTACGAGGAGTTCCCGGGGCCGTTCAGCGCGTGGATCGCGCTGGACGGCCCGTACAACGAGCACCTCGTGCGCGACGTGGGGACGTTCAACCTGGGCCTGGCGGCGGCGAGCGCGGCCGCCACCCGCTACCGGGACGCCGGGCCGGGGCAGGTGGTGGGGCTGGCGTGGGTGGTGTACTCGGTCCCGCACCTGGCGTACCACTTGCAGCACCTGGGCCACCTCGGCGTCGTCGACGTCGTCGGCCAGGTCGTCTCGCTCAGCTCCACGCTGGTGCTGGCCCTGCCCCTGCTGCTGCCCGAGCGTGCCACCGCGCGGGCCGACCGGCCCGGTGTCCGGGCCAGGAAGATCGGGTGAGACCCGTGAGGATCGCTGTCGCCGGTGGGACCGGCACCGTCGGGCGGCACGTCGTCGCCGCCGCCGAGGCGCGCGGCCACGAGACCGTCGTCCTGTCCCGCTCCACAGGGGTGGACCTCGTCGCGGGCACCGGCCTGGACGCCGCGCTGGACGGGGTGGACGCCGTCGTGGACGTCGCCTCCGTCCCGACGCAGTCCGCGAAGGCGTCCACGGCGTTCTTCCGCGCCGTCACGACGCACCTGCTCGCCGCGGGCGAGCGCGCCGGGGTCCGCCGCCACGTCGCCCTGTCGATCGTGGGCTCCGACCGCGCCCCGCACGGGTACTACGCGGGCAAGGCCGTGCAGGAGGACCTGGTGGCGCGCGGGCCGGTGCCGTGGACGCTGCTGCGCGCCACCCAGTTCCACGAGTTCGCCGGGCAGCTCCTCGGGCAGTTGTCCCTCGGCCCGCTGGCGCTGGTGCCGGTGATGCGCTCGCAGCCCGTCGCCGCCCGCGAGGTCGCCGAGCGGCTCGTCGTCCTCGCCGAGGAGGGCGTGGCCGGCGCCGCGCCGGGGCGGGCGCGGGACCTGGGCGGGCCGGAGGTCCTGCGGATGGCCGACGCGGTCCGCGCGTACGCCCGGGCCACCGGCCGCAGGGGCCCGGTGGTGGAGGTCCCGCTGCCGGGGGCGATGGGGAGGGCGTTCCGCGACGGGACCCTGGTCGCCGGCCCGGACGCCGACCGGGGGACGCAGACGTTCGCGCAGTGGCTGGCCGGGACGGGTGCTCCCGCGCGGCGCTGAACCACGGGTGGGCGTCCCGGTCGTCGTGAGCGCCTCGCGACGACCGGGACCCCCACCCGCTCAGGGGGTGGCGACGGGCACCGGGGCGACGAGCTCGTCCGGGTCCCGGCGGGAGCGTCCGCTGCCGGTGACGACCGCAAGCCCTTCCCGGGCCCAGTACTCGAAACCGCCGATCAGCACCTGCACCCGCGTGTAGCCCATCGACGCCAACGTGTGGGCGGCCTTGGTGGCGCCGTTGCACCCCGGCCCCCAGCAGTAGACGACGATCGGGGTGTCCAGGTCCGGCGCCAGCTCCGCGATCCCGTCGCGCACCTGCGCACCAGGCAGGTGCACCGCGCCGGGGATGCGTCCCTGGCCCCAGCCCGCGGCGGAGCGCACGTCGAGCACGAGAGGCGCCCCACCGGCGGCGCGGGCGGCGGCGAGGTCGGCGGGATCGGTCTGGTGGGCCAGCTGGGCGGCGAAGAAGTCCACCGCGCTCATCGGGTTCGGCATGCCGCCATCGAACCCGGCCCAGATCGGGAGGACCACCACCGTTTCCCGGTGGACCGAGCTCCGCGCCGTCGATCCGCTGGTAGTTTCCGGCACGTGGCGACGAATCCGCGGCCCGCTCTCGACGCGACCGACCACCGCGTCCTGGCGCACCTGCAGCGGGACGGGCGGACGAGCGTCGCGGAGCTGGCCCGGGCGGTCAACCTCTCCGCGAGCGCCACCGCCGAGCGGTTGCGGCGCCTGACGGACACCGGCGTCATCACCGGCTACACCGCCGTCCTGGACCCGGAGGCGTTGGGCTACACCGTGACCGCGTTCGTGCGCCTGGCCTACCCCACGGGGAACTACAAGCCGTTCCACGACCTGCTCGACGTCACCCCCGAGGTGGTCGAGGCCCACCACGTCACCGGCGACGACTGCTTCGTCCTGAAGGTCCTCGCCCGGTCGATGCGCGACCTGGAGCGCATCACCGGTGGGCTGGCGACCCTGGGCGGCATCACCACCAGCGTCGTCTACTCCAGCCCGCTGCCGCGCCGGCACCTCGACCCCGCGTAGGGACGGACCGGGGAACCGGTTCTCCGGACGTGGCCGTGGACGGCTCACCGGACCCCCTCCGGTGGCCCCGCGCCACCGGCAGCACCTCGACGAGGTGGGCGCCGGCGTTCACCGCAGGTGCTGCACGGCCAAGCCCACCGCCAGGACCAGGTAGCAGACCGCGAAGCTCCTGGTGACCCGGGCCAGCAGCGCCGGGCGGCGGACCAGGACCGGGCGCAGCAGCGCCGCGCCGACGCCGTAGGCGGTGAACACCACCCAGGTCAGTCCCGTGAAGACCGCCCCCAGCACGCTCATCTGCACCGCCGCCCGCACCGGTTGCGCGGTGGTGAGGAACTGGGGCAGGAACGCGATGAAGAAGATCGTCAGCTTCGGGTTGAGCAGGTTCAGGACCACGCCGTCGCGCAGGACCCTGCTCGCGCGTGGTGCCGGGACCGTCACCGCCACCGCCCCTGCGCGCAGCGGTGGCGCGGCGACGCCCGCGGGCCCGGCCGGAGCCGGGACCCGGTGGCCGGGGACCGGGAGCCCGCCGGTCCCCGTCGCGGTCTCGACGGTCACCGACCTCCACGTGGTCCAGGTCATGTGGAGCAGGTAGGCGACGCCGGCCCACACGAGGACCTGGTGCACCGCGCTGGCGGCGTGCAGCAGCGCGGCCAGGCCGCTGACCGCGGCGAGCAGGTGCGGCACGGTGCCCAGGGTGCACGCCGCAGCAGCCCACGCGGCGGCGCGGTGCCCCCGCAGCAGGCCGGCGTTCAGCGTGTAGACCGCTCCCGTGCCCGGGGTGGCGACGACGACCAGGCTGGTGAGCAGGAACGGCCAGCTCACCACGCCCGACCACCACAGTGCGCGCCGGACGCCGACCACCCCGCTCCTCGGTGCCGCGGCGAGAAGACCAGCGCGGCGCCGTCGAGCACGGCGGAGGGCGAGGAGGTCGCGGTCCGCCGGTCACGGGCGGTGCGGTGAGGACCGGCGACCCCTCGTCCGTGGTCCCCTGCGGCGTCGTGGGCTGCGTCCTTCACGACCGCGATGCTGGGTGCCAGGATGGACCAGCTCAAGACCCAAAGCCCGACCCTCCGGATGGACCAAATGACCCGGTCAGGTGCCTCCACCCGGTCCGGCCCGTCCTGGAACCGCGACCGGCTGGACGCCGACGACGACGCGGGAGGTGCCGGCTCCACCCCGCGGAGCGGTGGTCGCGGCAGTGACTTCCTCCAGCTGGACCCCACCGCGGCTCCGACCCGGGGCAGGTCGGCGTGGCTGGCTGCGCGCCTGCGGGAGGCGATCACCACCGGGCGGGTGCCTGACGGCGCGGTGCTGCCGCCCACCCGGGCCCTGGCCGTCGACCTGGGGTGGGCCCGCGGCGTGGTGGTGGAGGCCTACCAGCGCCTGGGCGAGGAGGGCCTGACCACGGGACGAGCCCGCGGAGGTACTCGCGTCCGCCTGCCACCGACCCACCCGGCCGGCCCGCGTCCCCGCACCGCACCGTCGTCCGCCGGCACCTCACCGGACCCGCCCGCGGGGCGGGCGCCGGCGTGCACCTCGGCTCCCGTCCTGGACCTGACACCCGGGGTACCGGACCTGACGCGCTTCCCCCGAGCGGCGTGGTTGCGCGCCGAACGCAGTGCCCTGCACACCGCCGGCCCCGACGTCCTGCGCTACGGCGGCCCCGCCGGTGACCCGGGGCTGCGGCAGCGACTGGTCTCCTGGCTGGCACTGCACCGCGGCATCAGCACCACCCCCGAGGACGTCGTGATCGTCGCCGGTGTCGCCCAGGCCCTGGCCCTGACCGCCCACGTCCTGCGCCGGCGCGGGCTGGACCGCATCGGGGTCGAGGACCCCGGTAGCCGCGGCGCCCGTGACGAACTGGCCTACTGGGGCTTGGACCCCGTGCCGGTCCCCGTCGACGAGCACGGACTGCGCACCGACCTCCTCCCCGCGCTGCTCCCCTCCACGACCGGCCGCCCCGGCGGGGCGGTCCCGGCCGGAGGCCGGCCTCGCGGGGCGGTGGTGGTGACCCCGGCCCACCAGTACCCGACGGGGGTCCCGCTCAGCCCGGCGCGACGTGTCGAGCTCCTGCGCTGGGCGAGCGAGCACGACGGGTTGATCGTCGAGGACGACTACGACGCCGAGCACCGCTACGACCGCACCCCCACCGCGTCGGTGCACGCCGCGGCCCCCGACCGGGTGCTGCACACCGGCAGCGTCTCCAAGACCCTGGCCCCCGCGCTGCGCCTGGGCTGGGTCGTGGCCCCCACCTGGTTGCGCACCGAGCTGCTGGAGGCCAAGCACGCCAGCGACATCAGCAACCCGTCGCTGCCGCAGTTGGTCCTGGCGCAGATGCTCTCCGACGGCAGCTACGAACGGCACCTGCGCCTGACCCGGCGGCACCAGCGCGGCCGACGCGACGAGTTCGTGTCGGCCCTGCACCGCGCTCTGCCCACCGCCCGCGTCGGTGGGCTGGCCGCGGGCCTGCACCTCGTCCTCGACCTGAGCGGCCACGACCTCGACGACGTCGAGCTCGCCGACCGGCTGGCCCGCCGTGGTGTGGTGGTCGACACCCTCAGCAGGCACCGGGTGCGGCCGGGCCCTCCCGGGCTGGTCCTCGGGTACGCGGGACTCACCCCCCAGCGACTGCGGGCCGCAGCCGACCGGATCGCCGCCACCGTCAGCGACCTCCGCTGAGCCGCGCGCTCCGGTGCCGGGCCGACGCCACGTCCACGTCCGGGGAGCCGGGAAACTGCTTGCCCCCGCACCACCGCGGGTCCACCCTGGTCCCGTGCGTTCCTGAGCCCGTCCCCTCCCGCCCCGCGGCCACCGGCCCGGCGGGAGTCCCGTGGACCGCTCAGGAGCCCCGTGACGACCCCCAGCACCCACCTGCGCCTCGACGGCGTGTCCGTGTCCCCCGCCGGCCGGCGCGTCCTGACCGACGTGTCCCTCGTGGTCGCCGCCGGTGAGCGCGTCGGCCTCGTCGGCGAGAACGGGTCCGGCAAGTCGACGCTGCTGCGCGCGGCCGCCGGCCTGCTCGTCCCCGACGCCGGGACGGTGACGGCCACCGCCCCCGGCGGGCGCGTCCCGACGCGCGGGCTGCTGCACCAGGAACCGCCGTTCGCGCCGACGACGACCGTGGTCACCGCCGTGGAGGACGCCCTCGCCCCGGTGCGCCGGGCCGCGGCCGTCGTGGAGGAGCGCGCCCTCGCGCTGGCCGCCGCCCCCGACGACGCCGGAGCCGCCACGGCGTACGCGGCGGCGGTGGAGGACGCCGAGCTGGCTGGGGTGTGGGACGCCGACGCCCGCGCCGCGACGACGCTCGCCGCCCTCGGCCTGGGCGCGGTGCCCGTGGACCGGCCGACGGGTGAGCTGTCGGGCGGGCAGCGGGCCCGGCTGTCGCTGGCGTGGTTGCTGCTGCGCGCCCCGGACGTCCTGCTGCTGGACGAGCCGACGAACCACCTCGACGACACCGCGACCGCGCACCTGCGCGACGTCCTGCTGACCTGGCGCGGGCCGGTGCTGCTGGCCAGCCACGACCGCGCGTTCCTCGACGAGACGACGACGGGCGTGGTGGACCTGGACCCCTCCCCGCTGCCGCGCGCGCTGGCAGGTCCCCTCGCCGCGGGTGACAGCGGCACGGGTCTCGGCGCCGCGCGCGCCACCACGGGCACCGGCGGGTACACCGAGCACCTGCTGCGGCGCGCGCGGGAGCGGCAGCGGTGGGGGCAGCGGTTCCGCGACGAGCAGGAGGAGCTGGGCCGGCTGCGCGCCGCCGTCGAGCGCGACCAGGTCGTCGGCCACGACGACTGGAAACCCCGCACCGAGGGTCGCGCCGCGCAGAAGTTCTACGCCGACCGCAACGCCCGCGTCGTCTCGCGACGGGTGTCGGACGCCCGCGCCCGGCTGGCCGAGCTGGAGGAGGGGCAGGTGCGGAAACCTCCCGCACCGCTGCGGTTCGCCGGGTTCGGCGCGGTCCGCGAGCGGGACGCGGAGCCGGTGCTCGCGGCCGAGGACGTCCACGTCCCCGGCCGCCTGGCCCCCACGTCCCTGACCGTGGGGCCCGGGGAGAAGTGGCTCGTCACGGGCGCGAACGGGGCGGGCAAGTCGACGCTCCTGCACGTCCTCGCCGGCCTGCTCGAACCCCGCGGCGGCGCCGTCCGCCGGGCCGGGCGCGCGGGCCTGCTGACCCAGGACGTGGACCTGCCAGACCCGCGCGGTCGCGGCGCGCACCGGACCGTCCGGCAGGTGTGGGCGGACCTGGTGGGTGCGGCGCGCGCCGAGGAGGTGCCGCTCGCGGCGACGGGGTTGCTGTCCCGCCACGAGGAGGACCGCCGGGTCGGCGAGCTCAGCCTCGGGCAGCAGCGGCGCCTGGCGCTGGCCGTCCTCGTCGCCGACCCCCCGGACGTGCTGCTGCTGGACGAGCCCACCAACCACCTGTCCCTGCCGCTGGTGAGCGCGCTGGAGGAGGCCGTCGAGGAGCACCGCGGCGCCGTGGTGATCGCCTCGCACGACCGGTGGCTGCGGCGGCGCTGGCGTGGGCGGCACCTGTCCCTGCACCCGGTGACGGACGGCTGACGCGCCTTCCGGCCGGGCGCGCCGTGGGGCATGCTCGCCCCGTGGAGCAGGACGGGTTCGGCGCGGCGCTGCGGCGCCTGCGGGAGGCCACGGCCCCGGAGACCGTCGGGCTGCCGGCGGGCCGGCGGCGGACGCGGGGCCTGCGGCGCGAGGAGCTCGGCGACCTGGCGGGCATGTCCGCGGACTACGTGCGCCGGCTGGAGCAGGGCCGCAGCCACCCGTCGGCCGCCGTCGTCAACGCCGTCGCGCGGGCGCTGCGGGCCGGGCGGGCGGACTACGAGCAGCTGTGCGCGCTCGCCGGGTACGCGGCCGCCGAGGGGCGGGTGCCCACCGAGCTGGGCCCGGGCGCGACGCGGCTGCTGGAGCGGTTCGCGGACACCCCGGTGGTCGTCTACGACGCCGCGATGAACGCCGTCGCGGCCAACAGCACGTTCCTGGCGCTGGAGCACTGGGACCTCACCGGGGAACGCTGGGAGTGGAACGTCGCCTGGCGGACGTTCTGCTCCCCCCTCGGCGGCTTCCGGCAGTCCGCGGCGGACGCCAGCGACCGCGAGGCGGTGATGGTGGCGCGGCTGCGCAGCGCGGTGCTGCGCTACCCGGCCGACGCCCCGCTGGCTGACCTGGTCGACGAGATGCGCACCCGCAGCTCCCTGTTCGACACCCTGTGGCGCGCGCCGCGGCCGGTGGACGCCTACGAGAGCAACGCGGCGTTCACCCGCTCGAACGGCGAGACGCTCACGCTGATGGGCAACTTCATCGCCATCCCCGGCGACGACCTGGCGGCCGTGATGCTGACCGCGGCGCCCGGTTCGGCGGACGCGGTCAAGCTCGCGGAGGTCGTCGGCGCGGTCGACGGCCCGGCGGTCGTGAAGGTGGGCCATCTCGGCCCAGGATGAGCGCGCCGCGACCTGCGAGGTTCGTGTCGTCCCCAGGACCGCGGAACAGGTCCGCGGAGCTTCCTCGGGGACCTCGAAGGAGCAGGTGCAGCGATGAAGGCAGTGCGTTTCCACCAGGTCGGCGGCCCCGAGGTCCTGCAGCACGAGGAGGTCGAGCAGCCCGTCCCCGGTCCCGGTGAGGTCCTGGTGCGGGTGGCGGCCTCGGCGTTCAACGCCGCCGACAACGGCATGCGGGCGGGGTTCCTGCCCATCCCGGTCGTGCTCCCGCACGTGCCCGGCTACGACGTCTCCGGCACGGTCGAGGCGCTCGGCGAGGGCGTGGACGACCTGGCGGCCGGGGACCCGGTCGTCGGGTTCCTGCCGATGGAGCGCGACGGCGGTGCCGCGGAGTTCGTCGTGGCCCCCGCCCAGGCGCTGGTCGCGGCGCCCGCGAGCGTCCCGCTGGCCGACGCGGCGGGCCTGCCGTCGGTGGCGCTGACGGCGTGGCAGGCGCTGTTCGACGAGGGCGAGCTGACGGCGGGTCAGCGGGTCCTGATCGTCGGGGCCGGGGGTGTCGTCGGCAAGTACGCGATCGCCCTGGCGAAGCGCGCCGGCGTGCACGTCGTGGCGACCGCCAGCCCGCGCAGCGCCGACGCGGTCCGCGCCGCGGGCGCCGACGAGGTCGTCGACCACACCCGCACCGACCTGCTCGACGCCGTGCAGGAGCAGGTCGACGTGCTGGTCAACCTCGCCCCCCTCGACCCGGAGGGGTTCACCGCCCTGGTGGCGCTGGTCCGCGACGGCGGCGCGGTCGTCAGCACCACCGCGTTCATCCCCACCCCCGGCGACGAGTCCCGCGGCGTGAGCGCGAGGACCGTCTTCGTGAAGCCGAACCGCGAGCGCCTGGCGGAGCTGGTGTCCCTCGTGGACTCCGGCGTCCTGACCCTGGAGGTCACCCGCCGCATCGCGCTGGCCGAGCTGCCCGCCCTGCACGCCGAGGCCGCCGCCGGCCGGATCCCCGGCAAGGTCGTCGTGCTGCCGGGGGACGCCTCCACCGCGGAGCGGTCGTGACCACGGCCACCGTCGCCCGGTCCGTCCCCGACCTCGCTCCCTTCTCCCCGCCCGGCAGTCCGGAGTACACGGCGGCGACGACCGCCTACCAGCTGGCCGAGCCGGTGGACCCGGTCGCCGCGACCACCGCCCGCAGCGTCGAGGACGTCGTGCGCGCCGTCGCCACCGCCCGCCGCAGCGGGCTGCCGCTGCGGGTCAGCACCACCGGGCACGCGGCGGGCCGCACCGGTCCGCTGGCGGGGTCGCTGCTGCTGCGACCGCTGATCGACGGACCCGTGCGCGTGGACCCGCGCACCCGCACCGCCCGCGTCCCGGCGGGGCGCACGTGGGGCGAGGTGCTGCCGGAGGTGCTGCCGCACGGGCTGACCGCCCTGCACGGCTCCTCCCCCACCGTCGGCGTCGTCGGCTACCTGCTGGGCGGCGGCGTGAGCTTCTACGGCCGGCGGTTCGGGCTGGCCGCGAACGCGGTGCGCTCGCTGACGGTCGTGCTGGCCGACGGGCGGGTCCTGGAGGCGAGCGCGGACGAGCACCCGGACCTGTTCTGGGCGCTGCGCGGCGGCGGCGGAGGGTTCGGCGTCGTCGTGGAGGCGCAGGTCGACCTCGTGCCCGTGCACGCCGTCGTCACCGGGCGGGCCGTGTGGGACGTCGCCGACGCGGCGCGCCTGGCGCCGCTCTGGCAGGAGTGGGCGCGCACGGCCCCGCCGGAGATCAGCACGAGCCTGCGGGTGCTGGACCTGCCGCCGCTGCCCGCGCTGCCGCCGTCGCTGGCCGGCCGGCGCGCGCTGGTCCTGGACGGCGCGGTCACCGCCACCACCGCGGGGGACCTGCCGGCCGCGCAGCGCACCGCGGAGGACCTGCTGGCCCCGCTGCGCGCGCTCGCGGAACCCGTCGAGGACACCTGGGCACCGGCCGCGCCGGGCGCGCTGGCCCACGTCCACCTGGACCCGCCGGACCCGGCGGCGTTCCGCTCCGACACCGCGCTCGTGGGGGAGCTGGACGACGCGGACTGGGCCGGGTTGTTCGACGCCGCGACGGGTCTCGTGTCGCTGGAGCTGCGGCAGCTCGGCGGGGCGATCGCCGACCCGCCGAGCGCCGGTGGCGTCGTCGACCGGTTCGCGGCGCCCCTGCTGCAGTACGCGGTCGGCCCGGCCGGCGCGGACACGGCGTCGCGTCTCGCGGCGGTGCGCGAGGTCCTGCAGCCGCGCCTGACGGGCAGGACCGCACCAGGTTTCGTGGACCGGCCCGACCAGCCGCAGCGCAGCTACGACGACGAGACCCGCGCGCGGGTCGAGGGCGTGCGCCTGGCGGTCGACCCCGGCGGCCTGTTCGCCGGTGACGTCGCGCCCGTGCGCGACCGAGCGGCGCGCGAGGAGGGGGTGAGCGGCCGTGGCTGAGCAGCCGTCGCTGAACGAGCGGGTCGTCGCGGAGTTCCGCGCGAACGGCGGCCGGGTGGGCGGGCCCTTCGCCGGGATGCCGCTGGTGCTGCTGCACCACGTCGGGCGCACCAGCGGCCGGGAGTTCGTCACCCCGGCCGCGTACCTGCCCGTCGAGGGGACCGACGACGCCGTGTACGTGTTCGCCACGAACGGCGGCGCGGCGGAGAACCCCGGCTGGTACGCGAACCTCGTCGCGGCGGGGACCGCCCGGATCGAGCGGGGCACCCGGACGGTCACGGTGTCCGTGCGTGAGCTGACCGGTGACGAGCGCGACGCGGTCTACGCCGAGCAGGTCCGCCGCGCTCCCGGGTTCGCCGAGTACGAGCGGGCGACCGCGGGTGTGCGGGTCATCCCGGTGCTGGAACTGGTTCGCACCGGGACGGGGTGAGCGGGCCGGCTACCCGCTCCCGGGCGGGCTCAGTCTGCCTACCCGCGGACCAGTCGCTGCTCGATGGCCTCGCGCAGCCACTGAGCCGGTGTCACACCTTGGCGCGCCGCAGCCGCGCGCACCGCGTCGTCCACGTCCTGCGGGACACGCGTCGACAGCCGCGGCGAGTGTCCGCTCGACGTCGTCCCCAACGGCGGGCGACCGCGGCGCAGCTGCGGTGGCCCCGAGCGCTCAGCCTCGTCCGCGAGCTCGTCGAAGTAGGCGTCGTCGTAGCGACGGCCGCTCGGGTCGCGTGCAGCGTCGATCGACGGGTCGAACTGCGCCTCCTCGGCCACGGAGACGACACCGCCGGGCAGACGCACCTGGTCCTTCGCGCTCATCGGTCCTTCCTCTCTCGCAGAGCCACGGGCATGACGTGCACGAACATGAGGAGCTCCTCCTGCCACACCGCCATGACTTCCAGCACCCGGCCGCCCTCGTCCGGGCCGACCCACCACAGTTGAGGGTCGCGGCCGGGCACGTGGTGGACCACCGGGACCGCGGTGCGGACGACGTACTGGGCAGAGCCTCGGCCGACGCGGTGGCGGCGGGCGCTCCGCACCCAGATCATCCTCACCGGTCAATTGTGTCACCTTTTAACAGGTGACACAATTAGTTTCGCGCTTGTGATCACCCGACTGAGGTCACCAGCGCGAGACCGCAGGAACCGGCGACGCCTCGACGTCGAACACGCCAGGCCCACCGGCCTCTCGGCTGCGCCGGGCACGCTCCTCGACCTCCCGCCAGGCGGTGCCGTCGCCGGTGAGGACGTCGAGCAGGTGGGCGGCCACGGCGTCGGCGACGAGGGCGACGCGGTCGGCGTCCTCGTCGGTGGTCTCGCGCACGGCCTCCCCGGCCAGGCCGCCGAGGGTGTGCTCCCCCTCGGCGATCGTGAGCAGGCGCGTGGGGGCGGGGCTGAGGACGTGGGCGTCGGTGAACCAGTCCGGCCCGCGGGTGGACAGGGCGGAGTCGTCCCGGCCGCCGGCGACCACGAGCGTCGGGGTGGTCAGGGTGGAGAAGTCGGGGCGCATGAACGGCAGGTGCTCGCGCGCGAACGCCGTCAGGCTCTCGCCGGTGCCGGGGGCCGCGAGGAGCGCCCCCGCCCGGACGGCCGGGTGGCGGAAGTCCTCCTCCGGGTCGCCGGCGGGCGGCAGGACGCGGGCGCCGAGGAGGGCTCCGGTGCTCTGACCGCCCCAGGAGTGCCCGGCGACGGCGACCCGCGCGGGGTCGGCGCGGCCGGGCAGGCCGGGGACCTGCTCGAGGAGGTCGCCGAGGTGGTCGAGGACGGCGTGCAGGTCGGCGATCCGCGTGCGCCAGATCCCCGGGAACCGGGGGTCGTCGACGCCGATGCCGTACCGGCGCGAGTCCAGGTGGGTCGGCTGGACGACGACGAACCCGGCGGCGGCCCAGCGGGCGACGAGGGGGCCGTAGCCGTCCATGGACCAGGCGTTGCCGTGGGAGAACACGAGGACGGGCAGGTCGCGGCCGCCGGCGGGGGCGGTGACCTTGACGTGCAGATCGGCGCCGCGCCCGGTGCTGGGGACGAGCAGGGGCGCGACCGCGACGAGGCGGCGGGCGGGGGCGGGGGTGGGCACGGTGGGTCCTCCGTGGGGGGTGCGCTCTGCCAGACTCGGCGGAGCATCGTTCCGCGAACGTTAGCGGAACACTGTTCCGCGAGCAACGGAGACCCTGTGACCCCCACGACCGGAGCGCGGCAGGCCGGCGCGCAGCGCAGCCGGGAGGCCCTGCTGACCGCGGCGGCCGCGGTGTTCGTCGAGTCCGGCGTGCAGGCGCCCGTGCGCACCGTCGCCGAGCGCGCCGGGGTCGGCGTCGGCACCGTCTACCGCCACTTCCCCACCCGCGCCGACCTGGTCAGCGCCGTCTACCGCCACCAGGTGACCGAGTGCGTGGACCTGGCGGAGCGGCTGCGCACGCAGCCGGTCCGGCCGGTCGAGGCGCTGGAGCGCTGGGTCGCCGCCTTCCTCGACTTCCTCGTCACCAAGCACGGCCTGAGCGACGCCCTGCGCTCGGAGGACCCCGCCCTGGCGAACCTGCACGCGCTGATCCTCGACGAGCTGGTGCCCGCCTGCGACGCCCTCCTGCGCGCCGGTCAGGACGCCGGGGAGGTCGACCCGGACGTCGCGGCTCTCACGCTGCTGCGCGCGGTGGGGAACCTGGCCGTCCTCGGGCCCGGGTACGGGCGCGAGGAGGCGCGGGCGATGACCGTCCGGTTGCTCGCCGGTTGCCGGACGTCCCCCTGAGGTCACCGGACGTTCTCCGGAGAACCGACGCGTTCCGCTGACGGGCCCGCCCGGAGGTGGCACTCTCACCTGCGCGCACCGCGATCTCCGGGTTCCCGGCACCGGCGCGCCCGCAGGCAGGCCCTTCGAGAGGAGTCCCCCGTGCCCTTCGTCACCACCCCCGACGGCGTGGAGATCTACTACACCGAGGCGGGGTCGGGTCAGCCGATCGTCCTCAGCCACGGCTGGCCGCTCAGCTCCGACGCGTGGCAGGTCGAGCTGAAGGTGTTCTCCGACGCCGGCTACCGCGTCGTCGCCCACGACCGCCGCGGCCACGGCCGCTCGGAGAAGACCGCCGTCGGCCACGACATGGACACCTACGCCCGCGACCTCGCGGCGGTGGTCGAGGCGCTGGACCTGCGCGACGTGGTCGTCATGGGCCACTCCACCGGCGGCGGCGAGGTCGTGCGCTACGCCGCCCGCTACGCCGACGGCCGGGTCGCCCGGGTCGTCACCTTCGGCGCCGTCCCCCCGCAGATGGTGAAGTCCGAGACGAACCCCGACGGCCTGCCGATCGAGGTGTTCGACGGCATCCGCGAGAACGTCCTGAAGGACCGCTCGCAGTTCTGGAAGGACCTGGCGGAGAGCTTCTTCGGCGCGAACCACGGCCGCGACGTCTCCCAGGGCGAGAAGGACGACTTCTGGCGCCAGGGCATGTTGGTGAACCTCGTCGCCGCCTACGACTGCGTGAAGGTGTTCTCCGAGACGGAGTTCACCGACGACCTCAAGGCGCTGGACGTGCCGGTCCTCATCGCCCACGGCGACGACGACCAGATCGTGCCCATCGGCGCCTCCGCGCTCAAGGCCGCGGAACTGGTGAAGGACGGGACGCTGAAGGTGTACCCGGGCGCCCCGCACGCCGTCCACGGCGACTACCGCGAGGCCCTGCACCGCGACGTGCTGGCCTGGCTGGCCGGCTGACGAGGCGCGGTCGCACCAGGAGTGGAGCGTTCCGGTCGTCGGAAGGCGTGTTCCACAACCGGAACGCTCCACTCGCTCCCGCCCGGTGCGGGTCCCGCCGCGGGTCAGGAGGGGCGCGCCGCGCCCACGAACCACCGGTCGGCCGGCTGGCGGCGGTCCAGCTCCGCGCGGGTCTCGGCGGGGGTGCTCGTCGCCCCCGTCAGCAGGAGGGGCGCGTCGATCTGGGCGGCGAACGGGCCCGCGGCCAGCGCGTCGGGGTAGTTGTCGCCGACGGCCAGGACGGCCGCGGTGGACCCGTCGAAGAACCGCCGGCCGACGGCGACGGCGGTGTCGTAGCGCGTGGCGCCGCCGAGCCGCTCGAACGTCGCGCCCTGGTGGCCGAGGGCGCGGATCTCGTCGAGGACGGCGTCCGAGACGGCACCCTCGCCGCCGAGCACGAAGAACCTGCTCGGCGACAGGCCGAGCGGGTCGCCGGGCGCGAGGGCCTCGGCGACCGGGGCGGGCAGGCGGTCGCGGCCGACGAGGAGGATCGGCGCGCCCTGGTTCCCGGCGGCCGCGGCACCGGCGAGCGCGTCGGGGTAGTTCTCGCCCGTGGCGAGGAAGACGGTGTCCGGGTCCTCCCACAGGACCTGCGCCGCGGTCACGGCGGTGTCGTAGCGGTCCTGCCCGGACAGGCGCAGCACGAGGTACCCCAGCCGCCCCAGCTGCGCCTCCACCGCCGTGCTCACCGAGCCGGTGCCGCCGACGAGGTAGACGGCGAAGGTGTCCAGGCGGGCGAGCTCGTCGATCGTGGCCTGCGGCAGCGCGTAGCGGCCGGTGAGCAGCACCCGGCTCTGGTCGGCGCCCGCGGCGGCGCTGGCGGCCAGCGCGTCGGGGAAGTTCTCCCCCGTCGCCAGGTAGACGGGCGAGTAGAGGCTGCCCTCGAACGCCTGCGAGACCGCGCTCGCGGTGGCGTACCGGTCGGGGCCGAACAGCCGCTGGTCCGCCGCCTGGGCCGGCAGCGCGGTGCTGAGGCCGAAGGCGCCGGCGAGGGTGAGGGCGAGCAGGGTGGAGCGACGGCGCACGGGGGAACTCCTGGTGTCCTGGACGGCGGGCGTGCGGTGTGGCGGCGGCCACCCGCCGAGCCTGACGGACACGACGCGGTCGCGACCCGCGGTGCGCCGTCCGGTCACCGTCCTGCCGAACCGCTTGACGCGCAGTAGTGGCGTGACCACTTGATGGTGGTGGTGCCCGCACGCGCGGGCCGGGAACCCGGAGGAACCACTCGTGAAGAAGCTGTTCGGCACGGCGGGTGCCGTCGCCACCGCCGCCGTCGCCCTCGCCGTGGGTGTCGCACCCTCCGCGTCGGCGGCCGGGACGGAGACCGTCACGGCGCGCTGCTCGGCTCAGCTGCCGATCACCCACCCCGGGTGCGGCCGCGCCTACGTCGGAGCCCCGCTGCCCGACGGCGCTCCCGACGAGCACCTGTCCGGCCCGGACCGCTGGAGCACCGCGGTGGCCGTCGCCGAGCACGGCTTCCCCCGGGCCGACGTGGTCGTGCTGGTCAACGGGGAGAACGCCCACCTGGTCGACGCGCTCGGTGCCGCGCCGCTGGCCCGCTCCCTCGCTGCGCCGCTGCTGCTCACCTCCCGCGACTCCCTGCCCGCGGCGACGAGCCGGTTCCTGCGCGAGCGCGCGGTGCGGGCCGTCCTCGTCGTCGGCGGGGACGCCGCGGTGTCACCGGCCGTGGAGTCGCAGCTGCGCGAGCTCGGCGTCGGCAGCGTCGGCCGGGTCCGCGGCTCGGACCGCTACGCCACGTCCCGCGCGGTGGCCGCGCTGGTGCCGGCGAGCACCCACGCCTGGGTCGCCTCCGGGGAGACCCGTCACCTGGTGGACGCCCTCGCCGCGAGCGGCCCCGCCGCCCGGCTCGCCGAGCCCGTGGTGCTGGTGCCGCGCGACGGTGACGTGAGCGCCACGGTGTCCGAGCTGCGCGCGCGGGGGATCACGTCGACCTCCGTCGCCGGCGGTGCCGCCGCCGTCTCCGACGCCGTCCTGCGCCAGCTCCCCTCCCCCGAGCGCCTGGCCAGCGACGACCGCTGGTGGACGGCCCTCGTGGTCGCCGACGCCGCCGTCGAGCGCGGGGTGCGCAGCGACGACAACGTCCTCGTCAGCGGGGAGGACGGACACCTGGTCGACGCGCTCGCCGGTGCCACCCTCGGGCGGGTCACCCTGCTGATCGGGGACAGCGAGGACGCGGTGTGGGCCGTGGAGAACTGGGACGCGGTCTACCCCAGCACGCGCCGGGTGTCCGTCGGCGGCTGAGGCCGCGGACGACGCTGACGGTCGGGGGCCGCGTGCTGCGGCTCCCGACCCCCGCTCAGGCGACGTCGCGCGCGGCCCCGGGTTCCACGCAGGGCGCGGGGGTGCCCGCCCACAGCTGCCCCGCGGTGCCGTCGGCCAGCCGCGCGGCGTACAGGTCGGCCTTGGCGGCGATCGCGTCGCGCGCCGCGAGGAGTTCGGCGACCTGCTGCTCGACGTGCTGCTGGTGCGCGCGCAGCAGCTCGTAGCGCTCGCGCTCGTTGCCCTCCCCCGCACGCACGAGGTCGGCGTACTCGCGGATCGTCGGCAGCGGCATGCCGGTGCCGCGCAGCCGCGCGCACATGCGCACCCACTCCACCTCGAACGTCCCGTAGCTGCGCCGCCCGGCGGCGTCGCGGGCCACCGGGTGCACGAACAGGGCCTCGCGCTCGTAGAAGCGCAGCGTGTCCACGCTCACCCCGGTGAGCGCGCTGACCTCTCCGATGCTGAACCGCTCCACGGCACCACTGTACGAACGGGCGGGACCGTCCTGCGAGGGTTGACCTGGAGTCGGCTCCAGCTCCTAGCGTCCCCGCCATGACACCGATCGACCTCGCGGACACCACCTGGATCGTCACCGGAGCTTCCAGCGGCCTGGGCCGCCTGACCACCGAGCGCCTGCTCGCGGCGGGGGCGCGCGTGGCGGCCGTGGTGCGCCGGCCGGACGCCCTCGACGACCTGGGCGACGACGCCGGGGACCGCCTGCTGGTGGGCGTCGCCGACGTCACCGACGCCGCGGCCGTCCGCGCCGCGGTGGACGAGGCGTTCGCGCGGTTCGGACGCGTGGACGTCGTCCTCAGCAACGCCGGCTACGGGTTGTTCTGCGCCGTGGAGGAGGCCTCCGACGAGCAGGTGGAGCAGCAGCTGCGCACCAACGTCCTCGGCTCGATGCACGTGGTCCGGGCGGCGCTGCCGCACCTGCGCCGGCAGGGCGGCGGGCGCGTCCTGCAAGTCTCCTCGGCCGGCGGGCAGACGACCTACCCGAACTTCAGCTACTACCACGCCTCGAAGTGGGCGATCGAGGGTTTCTGCCAGACCCTCGCCCTGGAGACCGAACCCTTCGGGATCGCCACGACGATCGTCGAACCCGGCGCCACGGGCACGGGTTTCGCCGCGGCCCTGGTCACCGCCCCGGTGCTGGACGCCTACGAGGACACCCCGGCCGGTCACGTCCGCCGGCTCGTCACCTCCGGGGAGTTCCCGGTGCCCGGTGACGCCGGGAGGGTCGTGGACGCGGTGCTGGACCTGGTCGCCAGCGGGCGGACGCCGCTGCGGCTGCCGCTCGGCCCGGACACGTACGCGGACGTGCGGGCGGACCTGCGGTCGCGGCTGGAGGAGCTGGAGGCGCAGCGGGAGGTGGCGCTGTCCACGGCGGCTTCGGCTGGCGCGTGAGCGAGTGGAGCGTTCTGGTCGTCCCGATGGCGTCTCGACGACCGGAACGCCCGCTCGCGACACCAGCGGGCCTGGTGGAGCACACCGCTCGGCGCAGCCGCGCCGGGCTCAGCCCGCCCCGATCAGGGGAGCGAGTCCTCGGGCGATCTCCCGCGCACGCGGCAGGTCACGCGCCGCGGCAGGACGGCGCACCTCCAGGACGCCCTCGCGCGCGGCCGGGTCGCTGACGTCCAGGACCACCGCGCGCCCGTCGACCAGCATGGCGTCCAGCAGCCGCTCGGCATCGGCGGCCGCCGCGACGACCCGCGAGCGCAGCAAGTGCCCGACCGCCGTCGTCCGCGCCAACCGCAGCAGCAGGCTCTCGTCGTCCAGGTGGTGCAGCTCGGGGCGGCGCAGCAGGACGCGGGCGAGCGCGCTGATCTCCGCGGGGCTCGCGGGCCGGACCGCCCCGCCCGCACTGGCGCCCGGGCGCACGGCCGCGTTGACGCTGATCGGTCGGTGCTGGCGCCCCACGGCGGTCTCCTCATGAGCATCAGGCGCTCACGCCCACCGTGAGCCGTCCTGTCTGTTCCTCACACATCGGCGGGCGCGGGTGGTCAGGTGATCGACCATCCGGGCGCTCCCCGTCCGGGTGCGTGCGAACACTGGGCAGGAAGGGGCGACAAGGAGCCTCGCTCGTCTCATGGGCAGCGATCGCCGCCGGGGCCGAGGGCGCTGACACGCCGGCGACGCCGACCGGCGCGCGTCACCGCATGTCGAGCTCGACGTCCACCGGGGTCACGACGGAGGCGATGACCCTGCCATCGAGGTGGACGCGGGTGGTCGTCAGCTGCGTGACGTGCAGGTAGTCCCACCCGGGCTCGGCGCCGGCGGGGCAGCGCAGGTCCCGCGGCGCGTACTGCTGGTACTTCTCGATGGACGTCAGGTCGAAGCCGTGAGCGACCACGCGGACGGGTGCGGTGGAGGCCGGCACGTCACCCTCACCGGACCTGCCCCACGGGGTGCCGGTGCCGTAGGTGGTGTTCCCCGCCCCGGTGCGGAGGCCGTACCGCTCCGTTCCGGGGACGAGCGCGCCGTCCGGGGCGAAGCAGGCGAGGTAGGCGTCGCCGCTGGCACCGTTGGTCAGGCCGGTCGCCACGTTCATCGGCGCTGCGGTGACGACGGGCGTCCCGCCGTTCAGGCGGGCAGTGAGACCGCTGGCTCCGGTGACCGTCACGGTGCGGGTGTTGTTCGCCTCGTCGGACTCGGCGATGCGGCGGGCGTCGTCCACGAAGGCGACGACGCTGCTCACCCCGGCGGTGACCGGCCAGGAGGCCGACCCGCGCGGGCCGCTGTTGGCGGTGAGGGTGACGGAACCACCCGGCGGCAGGCTGCTGCGCCAGGTGTCGGACCAGGTGACGGTGGAACCGCGCACACCGAACCCGACGCCGTGGACGACGCCCTCCGGCGTGGGGGCGTTGCCGCGGTTGGTGACGGTGGCGGTGAAGGTGACGCCCTGCCCGGCGATCGGCGTCCGCGGCGCCCACTTCACGTCGGTGACGACCAGGTCCGGTTGCGCCGGAGCCGCGGACGAGGGGCCGGCGACGGCCACCCCGGCGATGACGACGCTGGCCAGGACAGCACTGAGCTTCTTCATGGTTACCCCCACGCTCACCGCGAGCGATCACTCACGGTGAGCAGGGACACTACGCCGCGTGCTTCTCCTGCTGCGCCCCTCCGCGGAGGGCCGCGCACTCGCTGCGCGCCAGCCGAGGTGGTGGAACGCGCGAGTGGAGCGTTCCGGTCGTGGTGCAGGGCTTCGCACGACCGGAACGCTCCACTCGGGAAGGAATCAGCGGGCGCTGGTGGTGACCGTCCGGGTCGCGAACGAGTACGTCATCGACCCGCCCTGGAAGTCCTGGCGCACGCCGCCGGGCACGGGGTACTCCCCCGAGCGCGGGTACCCGAGCCGGCCGTTCTCCCAGCCGGCCGCCGCCCACGCCCGCCGGATCTCCCCCTGCACCACGTGCGCCCCGGTCGCGGGCGACCAGTAGACGGCCCCGCCCTGGAACGCGGTGAACGCCCCGCCGCGCAGCGCGACCTCACCGGTGGTGGGGAAACCGAGGAACCCCTGCACCCCACCGCTGGCGGTCGAGCGGTCCAGGATCGCCCCCCGCACCTCGTGGGCGCCCGTCGCCGGGGACCAGGCCAGCACACCGCGCTGGAACGCCTGCACGACCCCGCCGCGCACGGGCCGCTCCTCCCCCACGGGGAACCCGACCGGGGAGGTGTTCGCGCCGAGCCGACGCCACTCGGCGAGCACGTCGCCCTTCACCACCTGGGCGCCGCCAACCGGCGTCCACCACACCTGCCCGCGCTCGAAGGTCGCGTACGCGCCACCCGGGACGGGGACCTCGCTGCTGGTCGGCCAACCCAGGGAGCCGGTGCGCTCGCCGTCCGCGCGGTAGCGGGCCAGGATCGCGCCCTTGACGTTCACGGTGCGGCCGTCGCGGGTGTAGTCCGCGGACCCGTCGGCGCGGACGACGACCGGCGGCGCCGAGGGCGCGGGGGTGCGCGTGGGCGTCGGGGTCGGCGTGCGGGTCGGCGTCGGCGCGGGTGCCGTCGTGCGGGTCGGGGTGGGGACCGGTGCGGCGGTGGGGACGGGAGCCGGGGCCGGGAGCGGAGCCGTGGTCGGAACCGGCTGGCTGGTCGTCGGCGGCGTCGTCACGGGCGTCGTCACGGGCGTCGTCGGGACGACGGGCGGCGAGAAGGTCACCGGGTCCGAGGGGACCGACTCCGGGCTGTTCCCCGCCGCGTTGGACGCCGTGATGGCGAACGTGTACGAGCCAGCGAGGGTCATCGGCAAGGTGGTGCTGGTGCCGCTGGACGCCACCGTCCGCACGAACGCGCCGTCCTGGTGGACGTTCACGCTGTACCCGAGCACCGGACTGCCACCGTCGGCGGGGGCGGTCCACGTGAGGGTGACCGTCGAGCCGCTCAGCGTCGCGACGGGTTTGGCGACGCGAGCCGGCGGGGTGGCCACCTCGTACCGGACGTCCCCGCTGCGGACCTCGTCGCCCACACCGACGGCGTTGACGGCCCGCACTCCGAACGCGTACGGCACGTTCGCGTCGAGCGTGAAGCTGGTGGAGGTGCCGGTGACCGTGCGCGGTGCCTGTGCGACACCGTCCCGGTGGGGAGTGACGGTGTACTCGGTGACCGGACTGCCGTTGGCGGACGCCGCTGGCCACGACACGCTCGCCGTGGCCCCGACCGCCGTGGCCGTCACGGACGTGACGGCGGACGGCCGGTCGGAGGGGACGACGGCGGCGCTGCGGCTGCTCTCCGCGCCCGTGCCGACGCCGTTCCGGGCGGTCACGGTGAAGGTGTACGTGGTGCCGTTGGTGAGGCCGGTGACGCGGGTCGACGTCGCGGTGGCCGCCACGGTCTTCGCGAGGCCGGGCTGCGCGACGCCGTTCACGTACGGCGTGACGACCTGATCGGCGATCGGGGAACCGTTCGCCGCGCCCACGGTCCACGAGACGTCGGCGGCGCCGGGCGCGCGGTTCACGGAGGTGATGGAACCGGCACCGGGGACCGACACGGTGGCCGGGTCGACGACGCTCTCCAGGCTCTGGCCGATGGCGACCTTCACCCGGGCCCGCTGCCCGTCGTACGAGAGGGTCTGGACCTTGACGTTCCCGCTGACCGAGGTGAAGACCTGATCGGTCTTCAGGCTCCAGTCGTAGCGACTGGTGCCGTAGCTGGTGTCGAGCACCATGGACGCGCCGGTCTGGGAGATGTCCGGGCGGGTGATGCGAACGCCCTTGGCGGGCTCGCGCCAGAAGGCCGCCGCGCGGTTGTCACCGGGCGAGTCCCCGCGCAGCTCCACGAAGTACCGGACGTCGTTCACCGGGTCGACCACGGTGAGACCGTGGGTGCCGCCCGTGGCGCGCACGGGCAGGGCGGCGACGTCGTACACGCCGCTCGCGGTGACGGACCTGATCCCACCGGCCGTCACACCCAGCCGGTGCTGGAGCGCGACGCCCAGGTTGCCGTGCCCGACGGTGTCACCGCTGTAGGACATGACGTCGAAGAGGTCGCCGTAGGGAACCCGCTCCATCGTGCAGTCCGGGCACCCGCACACCCCGTTGCCGGCGGCGACGTCCGCCGACGCGGAGCAGTACACGGCGTTCGCGTGGCCGAGCGACATGTTGTGGCCGAGCTCGTGCGCCCACAGGGACGACTCGATGTCCGTGACGTACAGCCGCCCCGCCGAGTTGACGCTGGAACCGATGGTGCCCTGGCCGTAGGCCTCGCACGCCCCCGAGTCGAGAGCCTTCCGTGGCGTGACGACGATCAAGTGCTCGCGCGGGTTGTTCGCGTTGAACCCGGTCCTGGCCGCGGCCTCGCCCCACAGGGCTCCGGGATTCGAACAGGGTTGGGACGCCTGGTACCAGTCGACGACCGGGGAGGCCAGGGTGAACGTCAGCTGGCCGTCGGTCTGCGCGCTCCAGTAGTCCGAGGCGGCCTGCAGGGCCTCCTCGGCCTGCGCCGTCGTGAAGCGGACGTCGTCCTGGGTGACGCCCGCCGGGACCGCCATGGCGATGCGCACGGTGTGCGGCACAGCCGCCTTGCCCAGCTCGGGCCGGGGTTCGTCGGTGGGCTCCACGTCGACGAGGGACAGCACCTGCAGGACCTCGGCGTCCGCGTCGCGCACCCGCAGCTCGACGAGCGTCCCCGGTTCCAGGGCGGTGACCCGGGCGTCGGTCACCTGCTGGTACACCGACGGCTCGGTCTCCAGGTAGGTCTCGACGTCGCCGTGACCGGCACCCGTCTCCGCGGCCAGCTTCACCACGGTGCCGTCGACCAGTTCGCCGTGACCGGCGGCGTGGGCGCTGCCGGGCGGCAGCAGGACCACGGCCGGCAGCACGGCCGCCAGCCAGCCGAGCGATCGGCGCTTCTTCACCTGGACCTCCGAGGTCGACACGTCTCAGCGGTCCGTCGGCGGTGTCGTTCACCACTTGACGAGCGGGTGGACCGGTCGGGTGAGGTCTTTCCCCAGTCGGACGAACCACTTCGCCGGACCGGGGCGGGCGCGGGCCCGACCTGCTAGACGCCTGGGGAGCCCGCCTCCCTCGGAGCCGTTCGCCCGGACGGGTGATCGGCTCCCGCTCGCTCACCGGCTCTGCTGGGATGAGGCCGACGGACCTGGGGAGGCGCGGTGCGGGCTGGACGGGTGGGACCGGGCGCGCTGGCGCTCGCACTGCTGGCGGGGTGCGCGGCACCGGGTGGTGGACCGGCGGCACCGGCCGCGGCACGAGGTCCGGTGGTGGCGTTCACGGGCCACACCCCCGGTACCGGCGGGGCGGTCCTTCTCGCGGTGGACACCGCCACGAGGGAGCAGCGTGAGGTCGCCCCGGAGGGGGCGAGTGAACTGGCCTGGTCGCCGGACGGTGAGCGCTTGGCGTGGATCGGCTGGGACGACGTCACCGGGGGCGGCACAGCGCGGGTGGCCGGCCTGGACGACGAGGTGAGCGACCTGCCGGGCGGCGGTGACGTGCGCGGGCTGGCGTGGGCGGGCGACGGGACGCTGGCGCTGCTGCGCCGCCCCGCGGCCGGCGGGCTGCCGGAGCAGGACTGCGCCTTCCCGGACGCGCGGCGCGCCATCCGGCTCGAGGTGGTGCTGCGCTCCACCGACGGGTCGGAGCGGGTGTTGACGACGGCGGCGCCCACGGCGCGCGAGCTGACGTGGTCGCCGGACGCACGAACCCTGCTGTGGACGGAGAGCGGCCCGGACGTGTGCACGGGCGTGGACTCGCAGGTGTTCCTCGCCGACGTGGGCAGCGGTGCCGTGCGGCAGGTGAGCGGGGAGTCGCAGCGCGCCGGGGGCGCGCAGTTCACCCCGGACAGCCGGACGGTGGTGCTGTCCAAGAGCGATGGCCTGGGCGCCGACCTGGTGCTGGTGGACGTCGCGTCGGCGACGTCGCGGCGCCTGCTGACGCCTGGGGTGTTCGAGCTGCGCCACGCCCTGTCCCCCGACGGCACCCGCGTCGCGGTCGAGCGCTGGGCTGAGGAGGACCGGGAGTCCCGGATTGTGCTCCTGGACCTGGAGGCGCACGTGGTGCGGGACGTGGCCCCCGCGTTCGACCTGACCGACGCCATCGCCTGGTCACCCGACGGGACGTTCCTGGCGGTGGCCGGTTCGATCACGACGCCGTGGTGCGAGGGGCCGTCGTGCGACGTGGCCGGCGCCGACCCGGCCGTGTGGCGGGTCGGGTTGGACGGGCGGGTGGACGTGCTCAGCGAGGACGGGTCGTTGGGGACCGATCAGTTGGCGTTCGCGCCGTGGTGGCCGGCCGGGCCGTCGGCGCAGCGGCGGGAGCGGCTAGTGAACAGTGGACACTTAGGTATTGGTCGCTAGAGGCACCAACCTGCCTTCCTGTTTCGTCAGTGCAGAGAAGGCAAACTTGGCTTCCGTAATGAGCGTTTGTCAGCAACAATTCTCCAGTTGACCGCGGATAATGCTTGCAATCACTCCAGCCGCCTTGATGCTCGGCAGCGGGGAAGCATGCCCTCAGCAAAACCTTACTTGTTATCCGACCAGCCCTTTAGCTCATCAAAATCCTGAGATTCTTCAACAATTTTGTCGACCCAGGAGGTGTCCCGATCGACTGACCCAGGCTTTGGCACCTCGAGGATGCCGAAGTGGCCGGCAAGTTTTCGCTCATTCTCATACAGTCGCTCCCCTAGCTCGTATAGCGCATCCTCGTAGAGGCTCCTACCCACGGGATACTCTGTAAAGTTCAGATATGTTGCGCAATCACGTTCCATCGCGAGAAGGATGCTATGAGCCGCCGCCTGCTGCATCGATAAGCCGCCGCGTACCTCGTGCAGCATGTTACGAACGTTCAAAACGGAAGTGTTGCACCTCGCCAGGTCCTGATCATCTTTCTGGACAGGCATACGAACCCGCAGGGGCTCAACCTCAAAGGCCCTCCGGTTAGCGATGAAAGAAATCAAGTTTTGAATCGAGGTTTTGTCGTATCGGTCGACATCTTTTCGCTTGCTTCTCCTGTCGTAAGCCAAGCTGGCGGCGACACCTAAAGCCGTGGCGAAGAATCCAGCAATGAAACTGGATGCCGTGGCTACGGAGAATGAGAGAACATCCATACCGAGACTCCTCAGTCGTTCAATGTTGCCGCTTGTTGCTTTCCTGGATCGACGGCCTACGCTTCAAATCAACTGATAGTGGCACAACAAGAGCGACCGGCATGAAATTTGCGGTAACGGCCACGCAGCATGCCGATAAAGTGGCGTTTAGCACCAAATTTTGGCACTGCCGGCGGCGGCCCGGTCTCGGCGCTAATCAGGGAGGTGTGGAGGGAACATCCGAGCGGAAAGTGAATCTCGCTAACGCTTCTCCCCTCAAGCCTAAGAGCACGCCGTATCCCATCGTGCCCGCCTCGACATGCCCGCGCTCACCCTGCACACGGTCACCGACTGGTGGGCTACCGTTCGCCGCAGATGTGGACACCAGTCCCGGCAGCGGGCTGCCTCCGGCAGCAGCACGTGCTGGTAGTACGGCCCATACCGCGCCACCTTGGCCAATCTGGCCCATGACGCCCAAGCCTCGGTCGACATGGCGTACCGTTACCTGTACGAAGGCCTGACGGTAATCACCGCCCACGACCCGGATCTGCATTTTGCTCGCGGCGCGACAGCGGGGCTTGAGCCGCCTTCATTTAGACGGAGCATCCAGCCTCACCGACCGGGCCGCTGTCCGTCCCGGCGCACGCTACAACCTGGCGTGCGCCGCGGACTCGTCTCGCCGACGCTTTGCGCATTCAGTGTTTGCGACCCGACCGGTACAGCCTCCCGCCAGTGCTTGCGGACAATAGCTACATCAGCGTCGGAGTCCGGGGGGCGGGTTCTTGACCGACGTCCGACTGGCGGTCGAGGACCGGACCGCACCTACAACCGCCGCGACGCCGCCCTACGGACATCCGCGGAGTGGGCAATCTACCTGCTGGGCCACTGGCGCACATCCGGGCACGTCATGCACGGCCCAAGCGTCATTATCAAGATCGCAGCCGCGGCCCTGCCCTCACCCACCTTCACCCGCCTTCAATCACCAACCCGATGGGAAAATTGCATCGGCACGCAGCAGTTGTCATCTTCGCTGCGCATCTGCGAACTACACTGCTAGGTGAGGCGGCCAATGATCGCCTATTAGAAGGACCATCCCGCTGCCGCAACACTTTCGCTCAATACGGCACACCCAAGACGCCGCCACATAAGCAGCCGGCCAGAAGGCTTGTCGCGCAAGGCGAATGCAGCACCGCAGAAAGCTGAACTTCAGCGCAGGGCCTTTCAGCAACCTCGCCCGGAACTGAACTCTCAACGATACTCAACTTGTCTCACAAACAAATGTTGGGCCCCTCGAAAATCGAGGGGCCCAACATTCGTGACTACGTCAGCTGCTGATGGTAGCAGTGACGGAGCTCGGCGTTGCGGCGGTTCCAGTAACATCCAAGAACTTCGCCGCACCCTGCGCCGTGAGGGCCACGCTCAACGGACCCGCGATAGCAACGGGGTCACCAGCAACGTCGACAGTAATAGTCGTCGAAGCAGTCGCAGCGGTAGTCGGCGCACCGGTGGACTGACCCGACGCCGTAGTCGTGGTGTTGGGAGCAGTCAGGACACTGACATTGAAGTCGCCAGTCGCCGGGGAACCCGTGAAGTACACCGGACGGTTGAACGTGAGGGTCACCGTGGCGACAGCGCCAGGGGCCTGACCATTGACAGCCGCCAGCTGCGCTCGGGCGGTGTTCGCAGCGGTCGCCAGGCGGAACTCCGTCGTGGTGCCGTTGTCGACGACCTGAATGGTCCCCGTCTGCGTGCCGTTCGCGATGTTGGACAGCGCCGCCGAGAACTGCGGAAGCGTACGCGTCTCCCCGTTCACGAAGTACGCGGCCGTGGTGTTACCCGCGTAGAACGTGGCGTCCGAGTAGTCCAGGTCGTCAGCCAGCAGAGCGTTTGCACCGGCGTTCTGGACGTCGAGCGTGGTCGCACCGACATTGACGCCCACCACGTTGCCCGTGAGGCTCTGGTTCGTGACCGAGACGGAGCCAGCGGTGTTGCTCGGCGCGTCCGGCGCCTGAATAGTGACACGGTCACCGGCCGTGAGTGCCGCCTCGAACTCCGCAAGAGTTGCAACACGGCCATCGACGATCAGGGTGTACCCCGTGGTGACGTCGACCGTCGGACTGGTCAGAGTGCCCGAGTTACCCACGTAGAGCGCCAGCGAACTGGCGGTCTGCCCCTCCGGAAGCACCCCGATGACCGGCGTCGGAGCCGAATTGGTGAGGGCCACTGTGGCGACGCCACCACTACGCGCATAGGTAACGCGGTCGCCCGCGGACAGGGCGCCATCGAACTGACTGAGAGTTGCAGCCGCGCCATCCACGGTCAGCCGGTCGGTCGACGACACCACAAAGGCAGTGTTCGCCGCGCTGGCGGGGTCATCGCCCAGCGTCGCGCCGGCCGCGGTGATGATGGTGAAGGAGTTGGCCGCAGTCCTAGCGCCAACCGTCCCGGAAACCGTCTGGTTGGTCAGTGCGATCGTGCGAGGCGCGGAGAGGGAGGCGCCCGTGCCCGAGATGGTGACAGTGTCACCCTCGTTGATCTCGGCATTGAAGCCCGTGACGGTCGCGGAGGTGCCGTTGACGGTGTAAGCCGTGTACGTACCGGAGTAGTCGATGCTCCCACGGAGAACCACACCGGTGACCGGCTCGATAATGTCGAAGGTGGTTGCCGTCGTGTTCACGTTGCCGACCAGCCCGGAGGTGTAGTCAGCAGGGGCGCGGTCGACGAGCCGGTAGGTCGTGCCGTTGGCGCCCCGCTCGATGGTGAGCTCGTCACCGAGAGAAGCAGCAGCCGCAAACGCGCCGACCGTAGCCGTCGTACCGTTGACAAGGAAGGTGTCGGCCTGAGTGAAGGCGGCGTCCGACTGGCTGGCGGCGGCAGGGTTCGCGTATCCGAGGACCCCGTTGGCGACGCGCGTGACGTCCGTGACGATGAAGGCCGCGGGAGCCTCCGGCACGTCGCGGCCGGCGTCCTGGGCCGCCGTGATCACCGTGTCCGCGATGGCCGCGCGGCCACCGAAGGCAGCAGCGGCCTGCAGGGTCGCCGCGTTGTCGGTGAGGTAGCCCTCGGCAGCCGCGCCCAGCACACCGGCGCTCTGCGTCAGCAGCAGCGGGAACTGGTTCGCACCCAGCCACTGGGCGCTGGCGAGCGCGTCGGCGGAGTTCTGGATGTTCGCGGCGATGTCACCGCGGGCGATGCCGACGCCCTCGTTCGAGAAGCCGAGGTTCGCGACCGCTGCGTTGGCGATGGCGACCGCGGTCTCCTGGCCGGAGGCGCCCGAGATGCGGGTGTTGACGGTGAAGCCAGCCGCGCGCAGGTCGGTCTCGACCTGGGCCGGGACAGCCGCGGTGCCACCGAGGACGGTGACGGAGGTGATGCCGGCGTCCTCGACAGCGGCGATCCACTCGGCGTTGACAGCGCCCGGGACGGGCAGGATCGGCACGCCGTTGGCGTAGGCGATCGGGCCAGCGGCCAGAGCGTCGGCCGGGTTGCCGAACGCGCGGACCAGGTAGGCCGACGTCGGAGCGTCGTCCACCTCGGACAGCGCGGACAGGATGTCCAGCGAGGTGCCGACGCGGTCGGCGCCCGAGAAGCGCTCGACGGTGTAGTCGGCCTCGAGGGCGGTCTGCTGCGCGGCGCTGACGGCGGCGGTGCCACCGACGATCCAGACGTTCTCGACGCCCAGGTCGGCGAGCGCCTCGGCGGTGGTGGCGTTCAGCGTGCCCGCGTCGGTGAGCAGGACGGCGGCGCCGACCTCACCCGCGATGGCGGCGGCCGACAGGGCGTCGGCGGGGCTGTACGCGTTCACCAGGACGGCGTCGGTGGTGCCGTTCTCGAAGGTGGCAGCGGCGATGTTCGCGGCGGTCTCGAAGCGGTCCGCACCCTGGACGCGCTCGACGGCGAAGTTCTCGTCAGCGAAAGCAGCGGTGGCGGTGAGGCCCACACCAGACAGGCCCACAAGAGCCGCGACGCCGGCCCCGATACCACGCCGGCGCAACCGGGAGGTTGCTGCGGTCACGATTGCCTCCAAGGCAGTGTGAAGTGATGTATCCCCCCCTGGGGGGCCGGCTCAGATCGAGCCTGCGTCGCCGTACTGTCCGCTACTCAGCGGAGTCCCCCGGTGACAGAGACGAACGTACACGAGAGTCACATCAGCAACACCAGGAGTGACGATCCGATCTGGGCTCCTACGGCGTGTCGCAAGCGCGACACGCTGTGTGACCTGCGGTTTTGTGTTTGGTGTGTAAATATCACAGTTCGGTAACGGTGGATCTCCACGGGCTCCGCAGCGTGCAGTCACCCGGACGGACTAGTCACAGCGGATGGAGTCACCGTCCACGCGGGGGCTCGGACGGGTGGGGTGCGTGTGGGTGATGCGGGTCAGGGGCTGATCCGGGGAGCGTGAGAGCGTGCTCGTCGCGGTGAGTGACGGGGAGGGTGTGGGGCGTGGGGCTGAGCGTGCTGGTGGGGTGAGGACTGGACTCCTTCCGTGATCATGCACAGCGCAGGTCGCGGTCACAGCGAGGTCGTGGTCAGCGCCGTGCATGATCACGTCAGGAGCCGGCCCCCACAGTCCTCACGGCGCCGCGCACCACTTCCTCCACCGCCAGCTACGCGGTCACCACAGCGCTGCGCGCCCACCGGCAGCCGGGCCGCGAGCGCCGCAGCGCTCCCCAGGACCGCCTCGCCACCCCGCCGTAGGCTCCGGGTCGTGCAGCGACCGGGAGGCACCGCGTGAAGCTGGCCGTCCTCGGCGGGGGCGGGTTCCGCACCCCGTTCGTCTGGCAGGCCCTCCTGCGCGACGACGGCGACCCGCGCGTCGACCACGTCGTCCTCCACGACACCGACCCCGCCCGCCTGGCCGGGATGCGCACCGTCCTCGACCAGCTCGCCCGCGGCTTCGCCCGCCCGCCCGCGCTGGAGACCACCACCGACCTCGACACCGCCCTGCGCGGCGCCGACGTCGTCTTCTCCGCGGTCCGCGTCGGCGGGCTCGCCGGCCGCGTCGCCGACGAGCGCGTCGCCCTCGACCTCGGCGTCCTCGGGCAGGAGACCACCGGGCCCGGGGGGCTGGCCTACGCGCTGCGCACCGTGCCCGTCGCCGTCGACGTCGCCCACCGCGTGCGCGAGCTCGCCCCCCGCGCGCTCGTCCTCAACTTCACCAACCCCGCCGGCCTCGTCACCGAGGCCATGCAGGCCGTCCTCGGCGAGCGCGTCGTCGGCATCTGCGACACCCCCTCCGGCCTCGGCCGCCGCGTCGCCCGCCTCCTCGGCCACGACCCCGACGCCGTCGAGCTCGACTACGTGGGCCTGAACCACCTCGGCTGGCTGCGCCGCGTCCTCGTCGACGGCCGCGACGTCCTGCCCGGCCTCCTCGACGACGACGCCCTCCTGCCCCGCCTGGAGGAGACCGCCCTCTTCGGCGCCGACTGGCTGCGCACCCTGCGCTGCGTCCCGAACGAGTACCTCTACTACTGGTACCGCGGCGCCGAGGCCGTCCGGAAGCTGCGCGAGGCCCCCCGCACCCGCGGCGAGGACCTCCTCGCCACCCAGCGCGACTTCTTCACCGCCCTGCCCGCCGCCGGCGAGCGCGCAGCCGACCTGTGGCGCGCCGCGGCCCTCGCCCGGCACGCCACGTACATGGCCGAGGCCAAGGACGGGCACGCCGCCGAGGGGCACGACGGCCCGCCCGAGACCGACCCCGACCAGCAGGGGTACGCCGGGGTCGCCCTCGCGGCTGTCGCCGCCGTCGCGCGCGACGAACCCGCCCGCGCCGTCCTGAACGTCCGCAACGGCGGCACGGTCGCCGCGCTGCCCGAGGACGCCGTCGTCGAGGTCCCCGTCGTCCTCGACGCCCGCGGCGCCACCCCCGTCGCCGTCTCGCCGCCCGACCTGCACCAGCTCGGCCTCATGGCGCAGGTCAAGGCCGTCGAGCGCCTGACCATCGAGGCCGCCCTCACCGGCGAGCGCGAGACGGCCGTGCAGGCCTTCGCCACCCACCCCCTCGTGCGGGACCTCGCCACCGCGCGCGCCCTCGTCGACGGCTACGTCGAGCGGATCCCCGAGGTCGCCGCCGTCCTGCGGCGCTGACCCCCCGCCGGACCCCCCGGCCGGGTGACACCGGTCAAGCCGTCGCCCCGGCGAACCGATGACCGCACCATGGCCGCCACTCCCCCACCGCTGCCCGCGCCCGCGGGCCCCGCGGCGGCCTCACCCCTCTACCTGGCGCTCGCCGCGCTGCTCACCGTCCTCGCCCTCGCCCACGACGGGCACGTCGAGGTGGTCCTCGTCGCCAGCGGCGTCGCCGCCCTCCTCACCACCGCCGCCGCCCTAGCCTGGTTGCAGCCGGGCGCCAACTCCCGCGCCTACGGCGCCGCCGGCGCCGCCTGGGGCACCGCCGTCGCCCTCGCCGGCACCTGGCCGCACGCCGAGGTCGCCGGTCTGTCCCTCGCGCACCTCCTCGTCGCCGCCGGCACCCTCGGCCCGCTCCTCGTCGTCCTGCGGCTGCTGCGCGATGCCCGCGCCGGCTCCGACGACCCGCCGCTGCTCGTCGACGCCCTCATGCTCGCCACCGCCCTCGCCACCGTCGGCTGGGACGCCTTCACCCGCAGCGGCCACCACGGCGGCACCGGCTGGACCACCTCCACCGTCCTCACCCTCACCGTCACCGCCCTGCTCGCCGGCTCCGCCACCGCCCTCGCCGTCGAGCACCCCCGCCTGCGCACCGCCGCCGTCGGCCTCAGCCTCCTCGGGGTCGGCACCGCCCTCACCGCGATCTGCTTCCACCACGAGCGCGCCACCGCCCACGTCGCCGTCGTCGTCGCCCTCGCCGGCGGCACCGCCGGACTGCTCCTGCTGCCGCGGTCCGGGATCGTCCAGCACGGCGGGCAGGCCGCGGCCCGCGCCGCCCGCCGCCTCGAGACCGCATCCCTCGTGCCCGGGCCGATCCTGCTCGTCGACCTCGTCCTGCTCGTGCTGTCGCCCCGCAGCGACCCGGTCCTGTTCGCCCTCTACATCAGCGTCCTCGTCGCCTACACCGTGCGGCACGCCGCGACCGCGCGCGCCGTCGACCGCAGCTACCGCGCCCTGCGCGAGCGGGCCCTGCGCGACGAGCTGACCGGCCTCGGCAACCGCACCGCCCTGCAGGACGCCCTCACCCAGCCCGACCGCGAGCAGACCCTCGTCCTGCTCGAGCTCGACGGCCTCGACGACGTCAACGACGTCCTCGGCGTGCGCTCCGGCGACGCCGTCGTCCGCGCCGCCGCCGAGAACCTCACCCGCGTCCTGACCGGCCCCGGCGGCACCGCCTACCGCACCGGCCGCGACGAGGTCGCCGTCGTCCTGCCCGGCGACACCGCCACCGCGCTGCGGCACGTCCCCGAGCTCGCCGCCGCCGTCGCCGACGCCCCCGCCGCCGTCGACGGCGCCTCCCGCTTCCCCCTCCTGGCCACCGCCGGCGTCGCCGCCTGCCCCCTGGACTCGGTCGAGGACCCCATGGCGCCGCTCGTGCGCGCCGACATCGCCCTGCGCGACGCCCGCCGCCTCGGACCCGGCGGCGTGTCCGTGTACTCCGGCGACGTCGCCGCCGCCCACGCCCGCCGCAGCCTCCTGCGCGAACGCCTCACCGGCGCCGTCCGCGACGGCCTCATCGCCGTCCACTACCAGCCCGTCGTCTCCTTCACCACGGGCCGCGTCGCCAAGTTCGAGGCCCTCGCCCGCTGGGACGACCCCGTCCTCGGCCGCGTCTCCCCCGCCGAGTTCGTGGCCGTCGCCGAGGAGTCCAACCTCGTCGTCGCCCTCGGCGAGCACGTCCTGCGCACCGCCGTGCGCGACGCCGCCGCCCTCGGCGTCCTCGCCGCCGGCGTCGGCCTCACCGTCAACGTCTCCGTCGTGCAGCTGCAGTCGCCCGGGTTCACCGACGTCGTGCGCGACATCCTCGCCGCCCACGACGTCGACCCCGCCCTGCTCACCCTGGAGCTCACCGAGTCCGTGTTCCTCGACACCGACTCCCCCGCCGAGCGCGTCGTCACCGAGCTCGCCCAGCTCGGCTGCCGCATCGCCATCGACGACTTCGGCACCGGCTACTCCGCCTTCGGCTACCTCGGGCGCCTGCCCGTGCACGTGCTGAAGATCGACCGCTCCCTCACCCGCTCCGTCACCGAGGACGTCACCGGCCAGTCCGTGCTCACCTGCGTCGTCGACCTCGCCAACCGCCTCGGCCTGGAGACCGTCGTCGAGGGCGTGGAGACCCCCGAGCAGGCCGCCGTGTGCCGGTACGTCTCCGCCCCCCTCGGCCAGGGCTGGCTGTACGCGCCGGCCGTGCCGCTGACCGACGTGCCCGCGCAGCTCGCCCGCGTCCACCCCGTGCCGGAGAGCGTGCAACCGGTGGCGTGAGGGGCTGTGGACGACGGAGCTCGTCCACAGACGGCCGTCCACCCGCGGTCGGAGCACGGGCGGACGGCTGACGCTGCACCCGTGACCGCTCGCAGCACCGCTGACTGGGCGGCCCGCGGTGTCGGCCGCGCCCGCCTGCGCGGGAGTGCCTACCGCTCGCCGCACCGCGGCGTCCACGCCGACGCCGGCCCGGAGGACGACCGCACCCGTGTCCTGGACGCCGCCGTCCTGCTGCCCGCGGGCGGGGCGGTCGGCGGGTGGGCGGCAGCGCTGCTGCTGGGCGCCGGGTGGCCGGACGGGCGCGACGTCGCCGGCGCCACCCGTCCCGTGCCCCTCGTCGTCCCCCGCCGCAGCCGGCCCCGTCCCCGCGACGGCGTCCGGCACCACCGCAGCGACCTGACCGACGAGGAGGTCGTGCTGGTCGCGGGCGTCCCCGTGACCGCACCCGCGAGGACGGCGTTCGACCTGTTGCGCTGGGGTGCGGAACCCCGCGAGGCGGTGGCCGACGTCGACGGCCTCCTGGCCGCGGGACTCACCGGCCTCGTCGACGTCGTCGAGGCGACCAGCACCCGCCGCGGCTGGCCGGGCTCCGTGCGCGCCGGGTCGCTGCTGCCCCACCTCAGCGACCGCAGCCGCTCACCGCAGGAGACGCGCCTCCGGCTGGTCTGGACCCTCGACGCCCGGCTGCCGCCCCCGCTGGTCAACTGCACCGTCCTCGGGCACGACGGCCGCAGCCGCGGGACGCCCGACCTGCTCGACACCGGGGCCGCCTTCGCCGCGGAGTTCGACGGCCGCTACCACCTCGACGGACGCACAGCGCCGACCGACCGGGTCCGCGAGGAAGGGCTCACCGCGACCGGTCTCACGGTCGCGAGGTTCTACGGCGCCGACCTGACCGTCCACCGCCGCCGGACCGTCCACCGGTTGCAGCAGGGGCGGTCGCGCGGCCTCGCCCGCGAGCGCAGCGCCGACTCCTGGCACGTGCGCCTGCCTGACGGCTCGTTGTGGTGGCCGTGAGCAGGCGTCGCGCACCAGGATCTGACGCTCACCGGTGCGGAACGCTCCACCGACGGCCTCCTCCGCGCCCACCCGCCACCCCCCGTCCGCGGGTCAAGCCCGCACCCGCAGACGCCGATACCTCCTGAGCACCAGGAGGGAGGGGCATGCACGCGCTCACGTCGCTGCGGCGCCGTGCCGCCGCACCCGCGGCCGTCACGCTGCTGCTCGCGCTGACCTACGCCCTCGCCGTCGTCGCCGGCCGCGCCACCCGCCCCGAACCGGGCGCCCTGGCGCTGCTGTGGCCCGCCAGCGGCGTCGCGCTGCTGTGGCTGCTGCACGTGCGCGCCTCCCGGCGCCGCCTCGCCGTCGCCACCGCCCTGCTGTTCGGCCTCACCGGCCTGATCAACGACGCCACCGGACTGCCCGCGCTCGCCGCGTGGAACGTCGCCGCCGCCACCACCGTGCAGGCGCACGTCGTGCTGCGCGTGCTGCGCCGCCTCGCCCCCCACGGGCTGCGCCTGCGGCGGGCGCGCGCCCTGTGGGTGCTGCTGCTCGCCGCCGCCGTCGGGTCCGCGGTCGGCGCCGTCCTCGCCGCGCCCGGCAACGCCCTCCTCCTCGGCCGCGAGGCCGACGACCTGGCCCTGCAGTGGTTCGCCCGGCACACCTCCGGGACCACGATCGTCGCCGGGATCGCCCTCGCCCTCGACCGGCGCCGCGCCGGCGGACCCTCCGCCGCGCGCTGGTACGAGTACGTCGGCGTCCTCGCCACCGCCACCGCCGGGTTCCACGTCCTGTTCAACGTCCTGCACAAGGACTCGCTGACCTTCGTCGTCGTGCCCGTCGCCGTGTGGCTCGGCATGCGCACCAGCGTGCGCGTGGCGGCCTGGACGATGAGCGGCGTCTCGTGCTTCCACCTGCTCATGGCCCGCGCCGGCGCGGGGCCCTTCGGCGCGCTGCCCCTCGTCGAGCGGGCCGTCGCCGTGCAGCTGTTCCTGCTCGTCGTCACCGTCCTCGCGCTCGTCCTCGCGCTGCACCACGACGAGCGCCGCCAGCTCGTCGCCGGCCTGCGGCGCGCCAGCGGCGTCGCCGAGGAGCAGATGCTGCTGCTGTCCACCGTCTTCGACCGCGCCCGCGACGCCCTCACCGTGTGCTCGGCCGACGGCACCGTCCTCATGCACAACAGCGCCGCGCAGCACCTCCTCGGCGACGTCCCGGCCGACGCGCGCACCGCGGTGTGGACCCGGTTCACGCGCCTCGAACGCCCCGACGGCACCCCCTACACGCGAGAGGACCGGCCCCTGGCGCGGGCCCTCGCCGGCGAGCACGTCGACCACGTCGACGTCCACGGCGTGCGCCCCGACGGCGAGCGCGTCGTCCTCGACGTCACCGTGCACCCCCTGCCGCCCGCGCCCGGGGCGGCCTGGTCGCGCGGCGCCCTCATGTCCGCGCGCGACGTCACCGCCGAGCGCGCCGCCCACCGCGCTGTGCGCGAGTCGCGCGACCTGTTCGCCGGCGTCCTCGACGCCGCCACCGAGGTCGCCATCGTCGTCTGCCACGTCGACGGCCGGATCATGCTGTTCAACGGCGGCGCCCAGCGCCTGCTCGGGTACACCGCCGAGGAGGTCCTCGGCCGCACCCCCCTGCTCTGGTACGACACCGACGAGGTCGCCGCGCGCGCCGACGAACTGGGCATCGACCCCGGTTTCGACGTGTTCACCGCCGTCCCCCGCCGCGAGGGTTCCGAGACGCGGCAGTGGACGCACGTCACCAAGGACGGCCGGCGCCTGCAGGTGTCGCTGTCCGTCAGCCTGCTGCGCGACGGCGCCGGGGAGGTCATCGGCGCCATCGGCGTCGCCACCGACGTCACCGCCCGCCTGCAGGCCGAGGCCGCCCTCGTGCACCGCGCCCACCACGACGCCCTCACCGGCTTGCCCAACCGGGTCCTGCTGCACGACCGGCTCACCACCGCGCTGCGCGGGGCCCGCGAGGGCGCGTCCGTCGGGTTGATGGCCGTCGACCTCGACGGGTTCAAGCACGTCAACGACTCCGCCGGGCACGCCGCCGGCGACGACCTCCTGCAGGCCGTCGCCGACCGGCTGTCCCTGTGCGTGCGCGGCGACGACACCGTCGCCCGGCTCGGCGGCGACGAGTTCGCCGTGCTGTGCCCCAGCGCCTCCCGCGACGACCTGCGCGGGGTCGCCCAGCGCGTCCTGGCCGCCCTGCAGGCCCCCTTCACGCTGGACGCCGGCACGTTCCACGTCGGCGCCAGCATCGGCTGGTCCGTCGCCGGCGCCGACGGCCCCGCCGTCGAGGAACTGCTCCAGCAGGCCGACGAGGCCATGTACGCCGCCAAGCGCGACGGCAAGAACCGCGCCTACGGCTACGACGTGCGCGACCGCGCCCGCGCCGAGCGCGCCGCCGTCCTCCTGCCGCAGCTGGCCGACGCCCTGCGCCGGGGGGAGTTCCGCCTGCACGGGCAGCCCGTCGTCGACCTGGGCAGCGGGGCCGTCGTCGCCGTGGAGACCCTGCTGCGCTGGCAGCACCCCGAGCGCGGGCTCCTCGCACCGGGTGAGTTCCTCGACGTGCTGGAGTCCAGCCCGTTCATGCCCGCCGTCGGTCGCCACGTCCTGCACGAGTCGTGCCGGATGGCCGCCGGGTGGTCCACGGAGCTCGGTGCCGACGCCCCCGCCGTCCACGTCAACGTCTCCGCCCGCCAGCTGGAGGCCGGCACGTTCCTGTCCGAGGTGCGCGGCGCCCTGGACCGGTTCTCCCTCGACCCGCACCTGCTCGTCGTCGAGCTCACCGAGACCCACGCCGCGCACATCACCGAGTCCTTGCGCGGGGACCTGGAGGACCTGCGCCGCCTCGGGGTGCGCGTCGCCATCGACGACCTCGGCACCGGGTACTCGGGGCTGGCGCGGCTGACGGAACTGCCCGTGGACGTGCTGAAGATCGATCTGCAGTTCGTGCGGGGGATGCTCACCGACCCCAGCTGCGACGCCGTCGTGCGCGCCGTGCTGAGCATCGGGCAGGCGCTCGGCACGACCGTCGTCGCCGAGGGCGTGGAGACGCCGGAGCAGGCGGAGCGGCTGCGCTCCTACGGCGCCGACACCGGCCAGGGCTGGTTGTTCGGCCGCCCCGTCCCCGAAGCCGACCTTCTCGCCGCCCTCACGGCCCAGCCCGCCGCCACCGCCTGACCCCTCCTCGCCCGCCGTGATCTCGCAGGGTTTCCCAGCAAGATCGCGGCGCGGGAGGAGGGGCGGGGGTGCGAGCCACCCAGGACTTCGCAGTGATCGTGCGTGGACGAAGGGTCAACCATGCATGATCACGGCGAGGGCGGAGGGGTGGCGGCGGTGCTGCCGAGAACTCGCACAGCTCGGGAACCGCCAGGTGCGACAACTCCCGGGAACGACGAACCCCGCCGCGGTCCCGCAGGGAAACCCTGCAGGACCGCGACGGGGTGGGGTTCGGCTCAGAGGCCGAGCTTGCCCTTCAGGCCGCTGACGGCGCCGCCCAGGCCGCCGCCGGAACCACCCTGACCACCGGAACCGCCCGAGCCGCCGGTGAAGGCGGACAGCAGCTCCTGCGGGCTGACGCCCAGCTTGCTCAGCAGGTCGCCGTGCTGCTCGGTGTCGACCTGGCCCGGCAGCTCCTGGTCGGCCTGCTGGGTGCGCTGGTCACCGCCGCCGAACTTGTCGGCCAGCAGCTTCAGCACGAACTCCTTGGGGATCTGCACCTCTACTCCTCTCGTCGCGTCTCCGGCGCGTCGACGTGGGTCCGCTCGCGGCGGACGACGGCCTCGACCGTCTCCTCGCCGGCGACCTCCACGACGCGCACCCTGACCCGCTCGACGGGCTCGACCCGCACCGAGACCACGGGGACCTCCTCGTGCAGCACGAGCTCCAGCTCGCGCGGCCCCGCGTCCCCGCCGTCCACGCCGTCGCCGAGCTCGGCGACGGGTTCGTGCGACAGGACGAGCTGCTCGACGCGGACCGGCACCTGCACGGTGCGGACCTCCTCGACCACGCGCTTGACGATCCGCACGCGCTCACGGGGGACGCGGCGGGTCGAGGTGACCAGCCGCTCCTCCGACAGGACGACCTCGACCTGCTGGTCCCAGACGCGGGGGGTGCCGGTCCCCCCCGCGGGGGGCACCGGCTCAGCGGTGCTCACTCAGCGCCGGTCGCGACCGGTGGTGGTCTCGGTGCCGGCGTCGAGGTCGATCTTCTCCTCGCGCACCTCGGCCTCGACCGTCTCCTGGCCCTCGACCGTCTCGGTGCCCAGCCGCACGCGCTCCACCGGCTTCGTCTCCTTCGAGACGACGGGGCGCTCCTCGTGCAGCGTGACCTCGTGCTCCTCCTCGGTCAGGTCGCCACCCGACAGGGCCGCGCCGCGGTTCGCCTCGGTGATCGGCTCGCGCTCGACGCGGACCTCCTCGTGGGCGACCGGCACGGTGCGGGTCTCGTGCTCGCTGACGATGTGCTTGCGCAGACGGGCGCGGCCCGCCTCGCGCCGCTCGGTGCCGACGCGCAGCTCCTCCTTGGAGCGCGTCATCGCGTCGTCGGTGTTCGGGCCCGAGGTGTCGTGGCCCTCACCGCGGGTCCCGCCCGTGGCCGCCGTGCCCGCGGCACCCGCCATCCCGGCCGCACCGGTGGTGCGGTCGCGGTCGGTGACGTCGCGGTCCGTCGTGGTGCGGTCCGTGACGTCGTGGTCCGTCGTGGTGCGGCCGGTGGTGCTCGAGTCGTAGGCGATGCCGTAGTACTCGTACAGGCCCTGCTCGTCCGCCTCGCTCAGGTGGGCGCCCGGGTCGTGGTTCGGGGCGTCCTTCACCTTGCTCTTGTCGAACGGCACGGTGATCGTGCCGTCGGACATCGAGGCCCGGTCCAGCGGGATCAGCGAGACGTTGGAACCGAACAGACCCGTCTTCACGGAGACCCACTCGGGGTCACCGGTGCGGTCGTCCAGGTAGACCTCGTCCACCTTGCCGATCTTGTCGCCGTCCTGGCCCGTGACGGTGGCGCCATACAGGTCGTCGATCGACGTCATACCCGAGATCATGTGTTCGTGTCCTCTCGTCGAACTGCTCGTTCGTCGCGTGCAAGCTCTTGAGTACCCACGCTCGGCGAGCTCAACCACGGATCCCGGAAGTTGTTGCGGGGAGGTCACGGACCCGCTGCGGCACAGCCCTCCTGACGACGTCACGGCGGGCGCGCCGGGTCGCACGTCACTACCGTCGTCGGTGCACCAGCCGCCCCCCGCGGCCCGCGATCCCCCAGGAGGACACCATGTCGACCCCCGCAGGCCACAGCGGCCGCGACGAACCCGGTCGCGGCCCCTCGCGGTCGGACCGCCCCGCGCAGCAGACGGCGAACGACCGCCTGAGCGTGGAGCGCACCGGAAACGATCGACACAGCGTTGTCGAGCGTGAACGCAACGCGTTCGGCGGCATCAAGCCCGGTTCGGCGTTCTTCGGCTGGCTCACCGCCACCGGCATGGTCGTGCTGCTCACCGCCCTCATCGCCGCCACCGGCACCGCCGTCGGCCTGTCCAACACGCAGGGCGGCGTCCAGGGCGCCGTCGACGCCGCCGCCCAGCAGGCCGGAGCCGACGCCGGCACCATCGGCGTCATCGGCGCGATCGCCGTCCTCGTCGTCCTGCTCGTCGCCTACTTCTGCGGCGGGTACGTCGCCGGCCGCATGGCCCGCTTCGACGGCGCCAAGCAGGGCGTGGCCGTCTGGCTGTGGGCCGTCGTCATCGCCGTCGTCGTCGCGGTCCTCGCGGCCGTCGCCGGCAGCCAGTACGACGTCCTCGGCCAGGTCAACGCCTTCCCCCGGATCCCCGTCGACTCCGGGCAGCTGACCACCGGCGCGGTCCTGTCCGTGGTCGCCGCCGCCGTCGTCAGCCTCGTCGGCGCCGTCCTCGGCGGCGTCGCCGGCATGCGCTACCACCGCAAGGTCGACCGCGCCGGCCTCGGCCGCTGACCCCTCCCCTCCCTCCGGGGGGGGGGGCGGGGGGGGGGGGGGGCGGGGGGGGGGGGGGGGGGGGGGGGGGGGGGGGGGGGGGGGGTG